>NZ_RZOS01000179.1:0-11045 GCF_004022605.1 Mesorhizobium sp. M4B.F.Ca.ET.089.01.1.1 | reverse complement strand
TCGTTGCGGCAGCGGCTTCCGCCATCAGACGTCCCTCCGCTCGAAATCGATGCGCGGATCGACCCATGTGTAGATGAGGTCGGACAGAAGATTGATGAACAGGCCGAGCAGCGAGAAGATGTAGAGGTTGGCAAACACCACCGGATAGTCGCGGTCGACGACGGACTTGAAGCCGAGCAGGCCGAGCCCGTCGAGCGAGAAGATGTTCTCGATCAACAGCGACCCGGTGAAGAAGGCCGAGATGAAGGCGCCGGGAAAGCCTGCGATGACGATCAGCATGGCGTTGCGGAAGACGTGGCCGTAGAGCACCTTGCGCTCCGACAGGCCCTTGGCGCGCGCCGTCACCACATACTGCTTGCGGATTTCTTCAAGGAAGGAGTTCTTGGTCAGCAGCGTCGTCGTGGCGAAGGCTGACAGCACCAGCGCCGTCAGCGGCAAGGTCATGTGCCAGAAATAGTCGACGATCTTGTCCGGCCAGGAGAGCTGGTCCCAATTGTCCGAGACGATGCCGCGCAGCGGAAACCAGTCCCAGAACGAGCCGCCGGCAAACAGCACCATCAACAGGATGCCGAACAGGAAGCCGGGAATGGCGTAGCCGACGATGACCACGCCGCTGGTCCAGACGTCGAAGGCCGAGCCGTCCTTGACCGCCTTGCGGATGCCGAGCGGAATCGAGATCAGGTAGGACAGAAGCGTGATCCACAGGCCGATCGAGATCGACACCGGCATCTTTTCCAGGATCAGCTTGAGCACCGAGATGTCGCGGAAATAGCTGTCGCCGAAATCGAAGCGGGCGTAGTTCCACAGCATCATGCCGAAGCGCTCGAGCGGCGGCTTGTCGAAGCCGAACTGCTTTTCCAGCTTCTTGATGAATTCCGGATCGAGCCCTTGCGCGCCGCGATATTTCGAGCTGACGTCGCCGGCGACATCGACATTGCCGCCACCGCCGCCGGCATCGCCACCGCCGCCGCCCAGGCGGTCGGTGCCGCCCTGGTGGGTGAGCCTGGCGATGACCTGCTCGACCGGCCCGCCGGGGGCGAACTGGATGACGGCGAAGGAAATCGCCATGATGCCGAACAACGTCGGGATCATCAACAGGATGCGGCGCAGTATATAGGCGCCCATCAGGCATCGTCCTTCTTGAGTAGGCCCGCCGTACCTGAAAGCGTCGCCAAGGCAGTCGCTTCAGACCAATTGTCGACGCCGGCGCCGCCCCTCATTGTCCTGCCGGACATTTCTCCCCGTATAGAGACGGGGAGAAAGGGGCTGGCCCCAATCTCGGCGCTTTCGCTGCGACGCTTGCGATTGGCGAAACCATTGGTGAAGGCCTCCCTCTCCCCGTTACCATACGGGGAGAGGATGCCGGCAGGCAGGTGAGGGGCGGCGCCAACGCCCGCAAGAAATTCACCCTTTGCCAATCTTTGCCGCCTTGCCCTTGTCGACCCACCACAGCGTTTCGACCGGAAAGCCGAAATCGGGTTTCTGTTCCGGAAAGCCGAACATGTCCCAATAGGCGACGCGGTGATTCGCGAGATAATATGTTGGAATCCAGTCTAGCCGCGCGCGCAAGACCCGGTCGAGCGCCCTCAGCGCCGTGACGAGTTCCGTTCTGGTTTTCGCCTTGCCTGCGGCCACGATCAGCGCGTCGATGGCCTTGCTTTCGGTGCCCGGATAGTTGCGCTGCCCCGGCGTTTTCGCCATTCGGGAATCGTAGAGCATCTCCAGTCCATCGGCAGTGGGCGTTGCCCCGATCGACCAATGGAGAAGGTTGAAATCGAAGTCGAAATCACTCTGCCGCTGTTCATATTGTGTCGAATCGACCTGCCGGATCGACGCGTCGATCCCGATAGCCTTCATGTTCTCGGACCATTTGGTCAAGAGACGGACGATGCCATCATCTTCGGCCAGCATTTCCACACGCAGGCGCTCGCCCTTTTCATTGACGACGAAGTCGCCCGTCCGCTTCCAGCCGGCTTCGGCAAGCAGCGTCGAGGCCTTGCCGAGCAGTTTGCGGTCGCGGCCCGAACCGTCGGATACAGGCTGCATGACCGGCTCGCCGAAGGTTTCTGGCGGCAACTCGGCCCGGAACGGTTCCAGCAAGGCCAATTCCTCAGGCGAGGGCAGACCCTCGGCCTTGTAGTCCGAGCGTTCGAAATTCGATTGCGAACGCTCGTAGGAACCGAAAAACAGGGCGCGCCTGGTCCATTCGAAGTCGAAGCAATTGGCGATCGCCAGTCTCACGCGAACATCGCGGAATTGCGGACGGCGCTGGTTCAGCGCGACGGACTGCATGTCGGGTGTCTTCTCGCCGGGAAATTCCCGTTTGACGACCCTGCCGTCCTTGAGCGCCGGAAAATCATAACCGGTTGCCCATACCCGCGAGGTGAACTCCTCGCGAAAATGCGTGTCGCCCTTCTTGAAGGCCTCGAACGCCGCCTGGCGGTCGAGGTAAAAGTCGATGCGGATGCGATCGAAATTGTTGAGACCACGGTTCACGGCGAGATCGCGACCCCAATAGTCGGCGACGCGGTCATACTCGACGCTTTGTCCGGCCACCACGCGTCCCAGTCTGTATGGTCCGGAACTCAGTGGCGGCGTCATCGTCGAGGCATCGAATTGATTGGCGGTGTAAAAGGCCTTGGACACGATCGGCATCGCGACGACCGAGAGGATGTTCTGCGCGGACTGTTCGCCGTTGAAGGTCAAGTCCAGGGTGACGGGATCCGGGGCGATCGCGTCCGTCATGAACCGCAGCGGCTGGGAAAGATTCGGATGGCCGGCCTCCTTGTAGAGCTTCAAGGCGAAGGCTACGTCGGCGGCGGTGAGCGGCGAACCGTCGTGAAAGCGCGCTTGCGGCCGCAGGTTGAAGCGGAAGCCGTTGCGGTCCGGCGACAAGGTGACGGTCTCGGCAAGCAGGCCATAGACCGCGTCCGGTTCATCGAGCGCGCTTGTCATCAGCGAATCGAAACAGAGTTCGGTTCGCGGTGGCGAATCCCCCTTCAGCACCAGGGAGTTCAACGTGTTGAACGTCAGGAAACTCTGATTCAGGGTGGCGTTCGGCGGCGCGAAATTCATCTGGCCGCCTTTCGGCGCGTCCGGATTGACGTAGCCGAAATGCGTGAAGTCGGGTTTGTATTTCAAGTCGCCGAACGCCGACAGTCCGTGCAGTTTCACGCCCGTCGGAGTGGCGGCGAAGGCGCGGCCGGGTAATAGCGCGGCGGCCGTGGCGGCGGCGCCGAGCGCCAGGACATCGCGGCGGGAGAGCGCCATCGTCGGTTGTCGACCCATCAATTGCTGCTCTTGTATTTGGCGGCCAGCGCCTTTTCCTTCGCCGGGTCGATCCACCAGGAACTCTGGTCGGCGCCGCTATAGGTCGGCTGCTTTTCCGGGATGCCGAACTTGTTCCAGTAGGCGAGCCACAGCACGGCGCGGTAGTATTGCGGCACCACATAGAAGTTCCACAGCAGCACCCGGTCGAGCGCGTGGGTGGCGGCGACGAGGTCGTCGCGGTCGGTGGCGAAGATGATGCGGTCGACGAGCGCGTCGACGACCGGATCTTTGATGCCGGCATAGTTGCGCGACCCAGGCTTGTCGGCGGCCTTCGAGCTCCAGAAGTCGCGCTGCTCGTTGCCGGGCGATTCAGACTGCCCGAGCTGACCTATGATGACGTCGTAATCGAAATTGTTGACGCGGTTGACATACTGGGTCTGGTCGATGATGCGCAGCGTCGCATCGACACCGATCTTACGCAGATTGGCGATCCAGGGACTGGCGATGACCTGGTCGGTATCGTTCCAGCCGAGGATCTCGAATTTGAATGGCGCGCCGGTCTTGGCATTCACCATCTTGCCGCCCTTGATGACCCAGCCGGCCTTGGCGAACAGCTCGACCGCCTGCTTCAGATATTTCCGCTCGGCCTGAGGGGTATCATAGACCGGCAGCTTGAATTCCTGCGTGAAGAGCTCGGATGGCAGCTTGTCGCGGTACTTTTCCAGGATTTCCAGCTCCTTGCCCTGCGGCAGGCCGCTGGATGCCAGTTCCGTGCCCTGGAAATAGCTCTGCGTGCGGGTGTTGAAACCATAGAAAAGCGTGCGGTTCATCGTCTCGAAATCGAACGGATAGGTCAGTCCCTCGCGCACCAGGCGATCCCCAAACAGGGGACGCCGCTGGTTCAGCATGAAGGCCTGCATCGGCTCGGGTGAGGTGGTCTTGAACTCCTGTTTGATGACGTCGCCGGCCTGGATCGCCGGGAAATTATAGAACGTCTTCCAGCGCTTCGAGCTGTTTTCCGGCTTGATGTCGTCAAGTCCGCCTTTTGTGAAGGCCTGCCAGGCGGCATTGTCATCGAGGATGTAGGTGAAACGCTGCGTATCGAAATTCTCGCGGCCGATCTTCACCGGCAGCTTGGCGGCCCAATAGTCCGGCACGCGCTGCCAGACGATTTCCGAACCCGGCTTGAAGCTGGCGATCTTGTAGGCGGCCGAGCCGAGCGGCGGTTCCAGCGTCGGTCTGGTGACATCGCGCTTCTTGCCGTTGGCGTCGGTGCCTTCCCACCAGTGCTTCGGCAGCACGGCGAGGTCGCCGATGATCTTCGGCAGCTCGCGATTGCCCTTCTGGTTGAAATGGAACTCGACCTCGCGGTCCGAGATGGCGACGGCGTCGGTAACGTTCTCGAAATAGCGGCTGTATTGCGGGCTGTTGGCCTTCAGCACCTGGAACGACCAGATCACGTCGTCGGTGGTGATCGGCTGGCCGTCATGCCATCTTGCCCTCGGGTCCAGCCGGTAGGTCGCCGAGGAATAGTCGGCCGGATATTTGTAAGCGTCCGCGATCAGCGGATGGCTGGTGCTGCCTTCGTCGGTCGACTGCTCCATCAGCGTGTCGTAGAGCAGCCCGCCACCGAAGCCGACCAGCCCCGCGGCCGGCGAGCCCTGCACGATGTAGGGGTTGAAGCTGTCGAAGGTGCCGAGAACGACGGAATTGTAGGTGCCGCCCTTCGGCGCGTCCGGATTGACGTAATCGTAGTGCTGGAAGTTGTCGCCGTATTTGGAGTCGCCGATCAGCGAGGAGGTGGTGCGCCATTCATCCGCGAAGCCGGCCTGCAGGCTGCCAGCAAGGGCGGCCGCGATCAGTGCGGATTTGAGAACAGTTCGGCCAACCGTCATGCGTTCTCCTCTAGCGAACAATCCCCACCGGCAATCTAGATCATTTGACGACCGTGAAAACCGCAATGCGCAGGCTTTGTCGCCACACATGCGGTTTTCCTAACAGAAAAGCCGGGACGAACCCGGCTTTTCTGAGGATGTCTTATGACAAATTGTTTATTGAGCGGGTGCCGCCGGCTTGGCGGGGGCTGCGCCCTCGGCCGGCTTGGCCGGCGCGGCACCTTCAGCAGGCTTGGCTTCGGCCGCAGCGCCCGGCGCCGGCAACGGCTTGGGGCTGTCCGACAGCGTGCGCAGATAGGCGATCACGTTGGCACGGTCCTCGTCCTTCGGCAGGCCGGCAAAACCCATCGCCGTGCCCTTCACGAACTTCTTCGGCGAAGTGATGAAGTGGTTGAGGTTGTCGTAGGTCCACTTCTCGGCGCCGCCCTTGGAAAAATCCTTCATGCCGGCCGAATAGGCGAAGCCCTCATGCTCGGCGACGGGACGGTCGACGATGTCCCAGAGATCGGGGCCGACCTTGTTCGGGCCGCCCTTCTCGCCGGAATGGCAGGCCTGGCATTTCTTGAACACGGCCGCGCCCGCCTCGACATTGGCGGTGGCGAGCAGGTCGGCGATCGGCTTGGCTTCAGCGGCCGGGGCGGCCGGGCCACCTTCGGCGGGCTCTGCCGCCTCAATGGCGAAGCCGGGCTTCTCGGGTGCGGGCGAGGCAAACAGTGCGTCGGACACGATGCCGACCGAAAAGACGACGAAGACGGTGCCAAGGAGACCGGCGAGCAGCTTGTTGACTTCGTTGGAATCCATACGCCCCTTGCTCCCTTTTCCGGCGGACCGATCCGTCCACTCCGTCCGTCGGTATCCCGAACCGACCTCTCAGGCCGGTCAAATCGGGCGGAAACTAGGTCTTTTGCTCCGGCGTTGCAACACCTATAAGGGCGCTTCCAGTGAGACCTTTTGCCACTTTCGCCAGCCCCCTTTTCCAACGCCCCGTCGCACCGATGTCCACGCTCATCCTTATCCCGGCCCGCATGGCCTCGACCCGCCTGCCGGGCAAGCCGCTGGCCGACATTTCTGGCGCGCCGATGATCGTCCATGTCGCCCGCCGCGGCGCCGAGGCCGGGCTTGGCCGGGTCGTGGTGGCGACAGACACCGAGGCGGTGGCGGAAGCGGTGCGCGCGCACGGCTTTGAGGCCGTGATGACGTGTGACGATCACCAGTCCGGCTCCGACCGTATTTTCGAGGCGCTGAATGCGCTCGATCCGGAGAAAAAGGTCGAAACCATCGTTAACGTGCAGGGCGACCTGCCGACCATCGATCCCCAGATCATCGGCGCGTCGCTGAGGCCGCTCGAGGATAAATCGGTCGACATCGCCACGCTCGGCGTCGAGATCGTCCGCGACGAGGAGAAGACCAATCCGAACGTCGTCAAGATCGTCGGTTCGCCGCTGTCTGCGACACGGCTCAGGGCGCTCTATTTCACCCGCGCCACCGCCCCCTGGGGCGAGGGGCCGCTCTATCACCATATCGGCCTCTACGCCTATCGGCGAGCCGCGCTCGAGCGCTTCGTCGCGCTGAAGCCGTCGCCGCTGGAACGACGCGAGCGGCTGGAACAGCTGCGGGCGCTAGAGGCCGGCATGCGCATCGATGCCGAGATCGTGCAGTCCGTGCCGCTCGGCGTCGACACGCCCGACGACCTGGAGCGCGCCAGGGAAATCCTTTCAAACTGAGATATTGGGCATGCCTGAAAAGACCAACAGAATATCCTTCCAGGGCGAGCCGGGCGCCAATTCCGACACCGCCTGCCGCAACATGTTCCCGTCGATGGAGCCGTTGCCGTGCCCGACCTTCGAGGATGCCTTCAACGCGGTCGAGACCGGCAAGGCCGAGCTCGCCATGATCCCGATCGAGAACACGATTGCCGGGCGCGTCGCCGACATCCATCACCTGCTGCCGGAATCGAAGCTGCACATCGTCGGCGAATATTTCCTGCCGATCCATTTCCAGCTGATGGTGCTGCCGGGGGTGAAGCGCGAAGAGATCAAGACCGTGCACAGCCACATTCATGCGCTCGGCCAGTGCCGCAAATACATCCGCAAGAATGGCTGGAAGCCGGTGGTCGCCGGCGACACGGCCGGCTCGGCGAAGATGGTCTCCGAGGTCAAGGATCGCACCATGGCGGCGCTGGCGCCGGCGCTCGCCGCCGAGCTTTACGGCCTCGACATCATCGAGAAGAACGTCGAGGACACCGACTCCAACGTCACCCGCTTCGTCGTTTTGACCAAGAACAAGCAGTGGGCCGAGCGGCCGTCTGCCGATGCCAAGATGATGACCACCTTCATCTTCCGCGTCCGCAACGTGCCGGCCGCGCTCTACAAGGCGATGGGTGGCTTCGCCACCAACGGCATCAACATGACCAAGCTGGAGAGCTACCAGCTCGGCGCCTTCACCGCGACGCTGTTCTACGCCGACATCGAGGGCCATCCGGACGATCCGCTGGTCAAGATGGCGCTCGACGAGCTGCGCTTCTTCTCGCGCGAGATGCGCATCCTCGGCGTCTATCCGGCAAGCGCGTCGCGCGAGCAGTGGAAGGTCGCGGATTAGCTGGCTGCGCCTGCGAGGTCAGGCGAGACGCTTCGTCATCCACGGGCGAAGCAAGGAGCGAAGCGACGCACGCAGACCCGAGGATCCATGCCGTTACAGTCGAGCGCTGCCCTTTGGTGCGTCGCTCCGCCCTGGGATGACGACCTCATGAAGGTCCGGGCTAATCTCAGACGTTGGCGCTCGATCCAATCTCAGCCAAAGCCAAGCGGCACATAATCGATTTCGAGAAATTTCTCGACCTCGGGCACCCAGCGGTCGCGGACGAAGGCGACATGGTCGGGATGTTCGTTGTAGCGGGTATAGGCCGCCTGGTCGGCGAACTCCATCGAGAAGCCGAACTGGTAGTCGTTCTTCGGGCTCACCTGCCGCAACTGCTCGAAATGCGTGACGCCCTTGATCCCGGTGAGGATCTTTTTGGCGTCGTGCAGGAAGCGCTTCGTTTCCAGCGACTGCAAGGGATGCTTCAGCGTGAACACAACGGTGTGACGGATCATTCTTCTGCTCCTATTCGCTGTCGACCCAGGCGCGGATGAGGTGATGCGCGATAGCCCCCTTGGGCGGCGTGATCAAGCCATCGGCATGCGTCCTGTCGAGCATCAGGCGCACCTCGTCGCGCGAGAACCAGCGGCAGTCCTCCAGCTCGTTGAGATCGGCCTGGATGTCGTCGTTGAGCGGCTCGCCGAAGCAGCCGATCATCAGCGAATAGGGGAACGGCCAGGGTTGGCTGGCGTGGTAGACGACGCGGCCGAGCCGGATGCCGGCCTCCTCCAGCGTTTCGCGGCGCACCGCCGCCTCGATCGTTTCGCCGGGCTCGATGAAGCCGGCAAGTGCTGAATACATGCCGGGCCCAAAATGCCGGCCGCGCCCGAGCAGGCATTTGTCCGCCGTCACCGTCAGCATGATCGCCACCGGATCGGTGCGCGGGAAGTGATCGGTGCCGCAGGCCGGGCAGTGCCGCCTGTAGCCGCCGGCGCGCATTTCCGAACGGTTGCCGCATTTCGAGCAGAAGGCGTGGCTGGCATGCCAGGCAAGAAGAGCCGCCCCTTGCGCCAGAGCGCCGGCCGCCGCCTCGTCGATCAGGCCCTGCATGTAGACGGAGCGGTAGTCGATCGCTTTGACGGTCTCGGGAAGCTCTTCCGGCTCGATGCCCGCCGGCACCGCCAGCACCGGGCCGGCGTCGGAAAAGCCGAGCAGCACACCCTGGTCGAGCGAGACCTTGAACGGCTGGCTTTCCGGTGCCGCGAACCAGGGGTCGAAGTTGTCGGCGTCGAGTTTCAGGTAGAGCCGGCCGCCATGCATCAAGAGAAGCCGCGTCGCGGCATCGGCGAGCGCCTGTTCGACGGAGTCGTCGGCGCGCGTCTCCGACTGCCGGTCGATCGTGTTGCCGGCGAAGCCGACGAATTGGCTCGGCTCCCGCAAGGGCGCGTCAAACAGGCGGAAGGTCATGGGGACTCAGGGCTTCGGGGATGGACACGAGGTCAGCTTATAGCGCCGCCTTGATCGTTTCGGCAAACCGCCGGATCTCGGAACTGCTGTAGGGCTCGCGCAGGCCATGCCCCCAGACCGGCCCTGGCCAGGCCGCATCGCCCTCCGAACGGGCGATGACATGGATGTGCAGCTGGCGCACGATGTTGCCCAGCGCGCCGGTATTGATCTTGGTGCAGCCTGTCGCCTTCTTCAGCGCCTGCGCCACCATGTTGGTCTCGAAGGTCAGCATCGCCTGGTCGAGCGGCGTCAGGTCATGGATTTCCTCCACGCCCGGCCGCTGCGGCACCAGGATGAGCCATGGCCAGCGGCAATCGTTCATCAGCCTGAGTTCGCACAGGCCGAGCCACATCAGCTGCTCGCTGTCCGCCTCCAGCCTGGCGTCGAGCGTGAATCCGGCCTTGAGGCCCGGCAGCATTGGCGTTTCCTTCACTTTTGTGGGCATTGCAGCGTCTTTTGAGCCATGAACGCTAGAGCGGCTGCAATGGGGCTGCAAGCGAATCATTGGCCGATATTGCGGATTTGAAGGTCTTGCTGCCCCGCGGCACATCCGGTTTGGGCTGCTCAATCAGGTCTGCCCTTGCATTTCATCGCCGAATTGCCGATATGGAGCGCGGGAGGTTGGTGGTGGACGATCCACTCGCCAACCGGGTCAGGTCCGGAAGGAAGCAGCCCTAACGAGCCCGGAACGGGTCATTGTTCCAGCCTCCCGCCTCTTCGCCTTTCTCTCGCGACATTGACGGCGCCAAGCCGTGCGGGCGAAACTATGCGCAGGTATCGGCCGCCTTCCGTCGCGGTCCTGGGAGCTTTGACGGCGAATGAGCGAAGCCGGAAACTTGGGGACGGATAAGGCAGGCGCCTATCGGGTTCTGGCGCGCAAATACCGCCCCTCGAATTTCTCCGAGCTGATCGGCCAGGAGCCGATGGTCCGCACGCTGACCAACGCCTTCGCCTCCGGGCGCATCGCCCAGGCCTGGATGCTGACCGGTGTGCGCGGTGTCGGCAAGACGACCACGGCGCGCATTCTGGCGCGAGCGTTGAACTACAAGACCGCCACCGTCGACCAGCCTTCGGTCGATCTGTCGATCCCAGGCGAGCATTGCCAGGCGATCATGGAGGGCCGCCATGTCGACGTCATCGAGATGGATGCCGCCTCGCACACCGGCATCGACGACATCAGGGACATCATCGAGCGCGTGCGCTACGCGCCGGTCTCGGCCCGCTACAAGGTCTACATCATCGACGAAGTGCACATGCTCTCCACCCAGGCCTTCAACGGCCTGCTGAAGACACTGGAAGAGCCGCCGCCGCACGTCAAATTCATCTTCGCCACCACCGAGATCCGCAAGGTGCCGATCACGGTCCTGTCGCGCTGCCAGCGCTTTGATCTGAGGCGCATCGATGCCGGCGCGCTGGTCGCGCATCTGTCGGCGATCGCCGCCAAGGAAGGCATTTCGGTCGACGACGACGCGCTGGCGATGATCGCGCGCGCTGCCGAAGGCTCGGCGCGCGATTCGCTCTCCATCCTCGATCAGGCGATCGCCCATGGCAGCGGCACGGTCAGCGCCGAGGCCGTGCGCGCCATGCTCGGCCTCGCCGACCGCGCCCGCATCGTCGACCTGTTCGAGCATGTCATGAAGGGCGACGTCGCGGCGGCCCTGGCCGAATTCCGCGCCCAGTACGACACCGGCGCTGATCCGGCCGCGGTGCTCACCGACCTTGCCGAATTCAACCACCTCGTCACCAGGCTGCGCTTCGTGCCGACGGCTGCCGACGATGCCTCGCTCTCCGAGGATG
>NZ_RZOS01000178.1:0-11099 GCF_004022605.1 Mesorhizobium sp. M4B.F.Ca.ET.089.01.1.1 | reverse complement strand
GGTCTGGAAGGTAGCGCCCCACACCTGGCGCCTGCGCGCCTCGTCGAAGCCGCCGAAGTAATCCATGAAACCGGCGACGAGGTCGGCCTTGGTGAAAAGCAGGTAGACCGGAAACTGGATCCTGAGCGTTTCATGGGTTTCGCGCAGGCGGCTGCGTATCTCGGTGACATGGGCATCAAGCTGCCGGTCGTCGAGGCTCATGAGATCGGCCAGGCTGACAGCCAGGATGACGCCGTTGATCGGCTGCCTGGCGCGATATTTCTTGAGCAGCGACAGGAAGGCGAGCCAGCTCTTGTTGTCGCGCGCCTTGTCGGAATCCTGCGTCGTGTAGCGTCCGGCGGTGTCGATCAGCACGGCCTCGTCGGTGAACCACCAGTCGAAGGACCGGGTGCCGCCAATGCCGGCCACCGGCTGCGCCGTGCCGGAACCGGCAAGCGGAAACTTCAGGCCCGAATTGACCAGCGCCGTGGTTTTGCCGGCGCCGGGCGGACCGATGACTATGTACCAGGGGATGTCGTAGAGAAAATTGTGCTTGCCGCTCGAGCGTTTGAGCGTCGCGATGGCCTCGCTCATGCGGGCCTCGAGCACCTGCGAATCGTCATTGCCGGCGTCGTTGCGCACGATTGCGGCTTCAAGCGCCTTTTGCGCCTTTCGTCTTTGCCAGAACCGGATCGTGTAGAAGAGTACGGCCGCGGCCACAGCCAGGCCGATGATCGCGGCGCGTAGCCACACCGGGCCCAGCGGGCGGCTATCGGCATAGCGGATCAACGGCCCGGCAAACCAGACGGCTGCCGCGAAACCGGCCAAGGCGAGGGCGTTGAGTATGCGCAGCACCCATTGCGTCATGGGCGCTTCCGGCGGGCCGCGCTCATAATGTCTCCTCCTTGGGGATCATCACATCGACGCGGCGGTTGGTGGCGCGGCCTTCCGGCGTCGCATTGTCGGCGATCGGCTCGTCCTCGCCCTTGCCGTCGGCAGTGATCCGCGACGGATCTTTGAACCCGGGCGCCATCAGCGCCTCGACAGCCTTGGCGCGGGCGACGGAGAGGTCGAAATTGGACTTGAACGTGCTCGATTTGCGTGGCTTTGCGTTGTCCGTGTGACCGACGATCCTGATCGGTCCCGGCTCGGCGTCGAGCGCCGCGGCGATGTCGGCGGCAACGGACTGGAACTCCGGTTTCAGCTCGGCCTTGCCGGGTTCGAACATCAGGACGTTGTTTATCTCGACGACGATGAAGCTGCCTTGCGTGCCCACCGCCAGCCCGCCGCGCACCAGATCCTTCGCCAGCGCTGCGCGGATGCGGTTGATCTGGGTGAGCGCGACGGGCGTTGGAGGAGGAGGAGCCACTTTCGCCGGTTCGGCCAGCGGCGCCACGCCGGCGCGCTCGATGGTGACCGGCGTCGACGGATTGAGCGCCAGCAGCTCTCCGGCCGTCGCATCGCCCTCATCGGTGATGAGAACGCGCAGCACGAAAAACGCCGCCGTCACCAGCGTCGCCGCGGCGGCCGCCACGGCCCACAATGGCAGCCGGGCCGACGGCTGCGCCATGACGGCCGCCATGCCTTGCCAGCGCGGCGAGATGTCTTGCGAGGCAGGCGGCTGGAAGTAGCGGAGCGTGTCGAAGACGTCGCGCCGGATACGCTCGAGATTGTCGCCCTGGCGCGCCAGGCCGCGGTATTGTCCTTCAAACCCCAGCGACAGGCAGCCATGCATCAATTCGAGCAGGTCGTAATGCGCTTCCGGCGCGGCGAGCAGCTTGTTCAGCGCTTCATAGAAACCCGCGCCAGCGGACTTGATGTGAAAGAACCGCGACAGCATGGCATGTCCTGCCCAGCCGTCTCCCTCGGGCCAGGGCAGGTTGCCGACAAGATCATCGGCGGTTTCGCAAAGCGCGAACTTCGCGATCCGTGCGTCCTCTTCGGCGATGCCTGACTTCTGCAGCGTCCGATCGAACTTTTCGATCGCCTCGGCGATATGCCCGGCGAGCGGCTCGGCATGTCTTTCGACGGGGATGAGCCTGAGCTGGCTGAACAGCAGCAGCAAAGGCGCGGCGGCGGCGAGGATCGGGTTTGCCGTGGGGTAGGTGATGCTGCCGGCGGCCTCGAGCAGGACGTCCTGCTGCGGCCCCGACGAGGACGCGGTCTCCAAGGGGCCGGCATTGGACGCCGCCCCTTGATAGATCACGGTTCCGGATGCCCAGCCCGGCGGCATGTGCTGTCCGCCCTGCGGATCGAAAACCGTCGAATCCCGCACGGGCATGGACTGCCCGCCATCGGCGGATGCCGGAGGCGACGGCGCCGGCTTTTGCCTGCGTCGCGGATTGGCGCGAATGACGGTCTTGCCGGCGGGGCCGAAGGGATCGTCCTTCGAGCTCATTGCTGGCCTTCCGTTCCCGCATGGCGGCCGTGCCGGCGCGCAAGACCATGCATGGGCAGAAGCAAAGAATGCGTGCCCTGCTGGCGCGGGGAGTGTCCGGTGGAAGCTAGGCTACAGAACGCGATCCCGCCGTAACATGACATTTGCCGCAGACCCCTGGGTCATTCAGCCGTAACCGCCTGGCGAACTGTCGTATGTGATCGTAATCTCAGAAGCCGCCGATTGGAACCATATGCGCGGAATGGCGCGGATTATTCTTAACGGCGGCGGTGCAGAAATCCGGCTCTAGCGCCGGATTTTACACGCTATTTTTGCTTGTCGGCCTTGGCATAGGCTTCGGCGAAATAGGCCAGGAATATGTCCAGCATGCCGTTTTCGTGGGCTTCCTCCATGGTTCGCCAGGTGGCCACGAAAGCATCCCAGGCCTGGCTCTTCTTCGAACTGAACGACGTGGGCGGTAGCTTCTTGCCGATCGCCTCGGGCGACAGGTCGTCAAGCAGCCGGGAGAGCGCCGCCTGCATGGCCGCATAGGTGGCCAATTCGTGCGTCTTGAGATCGCGGAAGGCGTCTTCGACACTGTGCCTGGCGTCAAGATAGCCGGCCCTGCGCCGCGCGAACATGATTTCCATGATGTCGTCGGTTCCGGGCACGAATTTGAGCGGATTGTTGTCGGCCGCGCTGATCATCGTGCGGTGGGTGCTCTTGGCCAGGATCTTGGCGGCCGCGCGGGCCTTCAGCAGCAAGGCCAGTTGCTCGACCGTCGTCCGCAGCACTGCGCCGATTTCGGCGGCGACTTCATGCGGGTCGCGCGATTGAAGCAGGTCCGGCGAGATACCGGCAGCCCGGGCGATATCCCTGAGGATCTCGTCCGCGCTGGGGTGCTGCGCGGCCGAAGGCGGCGGGGCGGCCTGCCGCAATGAGGACGTCGAGGCCGGCGCCTGACGCTGGTCGCGCGGACTGAAGAACGGCTCGTTGCTGAATTCCTGCGGCCGGCCCGTCGGGGCCGGCATTTCGCGTTGCGTCGAACCGGATCGCGAATGAGGGTGCCCCGTCGCGCCGCGCTCGTCGTCGAGAGACACGAAGATGACGTAGCGGCCGATCAGCAGCCGGTCGCCGTGCCCGAGGCGATGCGGCGCGGCCAGGCGCTTGCTCGATCCGTTGATGAAGGTGCCGTTGCGCGAGACGTCGTGCAGCCAGAACGCTCCCGCCTCATACCGAACCTCGCAATGCCGGCCGGAAATGAATTTGTCCGGGTCGGGCAAGGTCCAGTCGCAATTTTCGCGCCCGATTTCAAAGCTGCGGTCCCGCGATCCGTAGCCGAGGGGGAGACCTGCGGGCACGGCCTCGACATTGTTGATCTGCAGACTGATGAACATATGAATTGGCCGCGGACCGCTGATCTATTTCGCCATTCTAGCAGTTTGCGAGGACAACACGACAGCAGCCTTTCACAACTGCCTCCGGCGCAAGCTTTGCCCGCCCGTCGTTCCTTTTGGCCGGTGGGAAAACATATGGTAGGCTGAACGAAGCCTAGTGTGGCAATCCGGGAAGTCCCCGAACGTGATGCGGTTAACATAGGGGCAACTTCAAATCCATCACACTGGCGGCCGCGTCCTGGAGGGGCACGACCCATGCCGAACGAACGTGCCACGGTTGTGCAGACGCCGTTAGGCGCCGAATTGTTGACCTTCACCCATCTCGTCGGACGCGATGAGATCAGCCGTTGCTTCGCCCATACGATCGGGTTCGTCAGCACCAACCACGATGTCGATCCGCTGAAAATGCTGGGCGGCTCCGTCTCGATCGAGGGTGAGTCCGACCCGAAGCGCTGGTTCAGCGGCCTCGTCTCCGAGTTCCGGCTCACCCGCATCGAGGACCGGCTGGCCTACTATGAAGCGGTCATCAGGCCGTGGCTCTGGTTTCTCGGCAACACCACCGATTGCCGTATCTTCCAGAACATGACCGCGGTGGAGATCATCGAGAAAATATTCTCGAAATACGGCATCGCGAAATTCGAGAAGCGGCTGCAGGGGTCCTATCCGCAGCGCGAATACTGCGTGCAGTACGACGAGAGCGACCTGGATTTCGTGCAGCGGTTGATGGAGCACGAAGGTATCTTCTATTTCTTCGAATATGACGAGGGCAAGCACACGCTCATTCTGTGCGATGCGATGAGCAAGCTGAAGCCGGCTCCGGGCTACGACAAGGTGCTTTACAATTTCGAGGGGCAGGCCTCGCGGCGCGATGTCGAATACATCACCGAATGGATTCCAGGCAGTTCGGTGCGGCCCGGCGCCTACGCCCACACCGACTATGATTTCGAGAAGCCCGGCGCGGATTTGATGGCGAAATCGGCGCAGCCCTTCGGCCACAAGGAGGCCGCGGGCGAAAACTATCGCCAGCCCGGAGCGCATCTGGATGTCGGGCGCGGCGACAAGATTGCGGGGATTAGGCGCGAGGAACTTCAGGCGGTGCATCAGCGCGGCACCGCGGTGGGCACCGTGCGCGGGCTCTTTGCCGGCTGCAAGTTCAAGCTGGAGAGTTTTCCGCGCGACGACCAGAACCAGGACTATCTGGTGCTCAGCGCCGAGTACCGGCTGTTCGATCCGGGCTACCGGACCCAGAACGAGGGGCATAGCGAGAATTTCAGGATCGTGCTGGGCCTCGCGCCTACCAAATTGCCCTATCGCCCGCCGCGCATCACGCCGCGGCCGATCATGCGCGGGCCGCAGACGGCGACCGTGGTCGGCCCTTCCGGCGAAGAGATCTTCACCGACAAATATGCAAGGGTGAAGGTGCAATTCCACTGGGATCGCCTGGGCAAGAAGGACGAGAACAGCTCGTGCTTCGTGCGCGTCTCGCAAACCTGGGCCGGCAGCGGCTGGGGCTTCATCCAGATACCGCGCATCGGCCAGGAGGTCATCATTGACTTCATCGAGGGCGATCCGGACCTGCCGAGCATCACCGGCCGGGTCTACAACGCCTCGCAGATGCCGCCCTACGGGCTGCCGGGCAACGCGACGCAATCGGGCTGGAAATCGAACTCGTCCAAGGGCGGCGGCGGCTACAACGAGCTGATGTTCGAGGACAAGGCCGGTTCCGAGCTGGTCAATTTCCAGGCCCAGAAGGATCACAACCTTCTGATCAAGCACGACCGCACGAAGCTGGTCCAGCATGATCAGTCCGACCGCATCGACCATGACGCCAAGCACTCCGTCGGCCACAACCTCGACGAGGACGTCGGCAACAACAAGACGGTCAAGATCGGCGTCGACCAGACGACGAACATCGGCAGCAACGACACCGAGACGGTGGGCGCCAACCGCTCGCTGACGGTGATGGCGAATGAGACGATCCACGTCGTTTCGAACTCGACGGAGAATATCGACGCCAACCATTCGCAGACGGTGGGCATCGTGCAGACGATCACGGTGGGTGCGGCGCGCATCGATACGGTGGGGGCTTCGGAGACGAGGAGCGTCGGCGCTGTGCAGTCGAACACGATCGGCGCGTCGCGGAGCGTGACGGTGGGTATCAGTCAAAGCCACGACGTCGGCGCGTCGGACAGTTGGAACGTCGGAGCAAGCCAAAGCATACAGATCGGTTCCGATCAGGGCGTCAAGATCGGCGGCGCCCAGAACACCCAGATCAATAAGACGCATATCATCAAGGTCGGCGAGGACGCTTCGACGCAGGTCAATGGGGCGCATGAAATCAAGGTCGGCAAGAAGAGTCTTATTCAGGTCGGGGATGATTCGGCCATGGTAGTAGGCAAGAATCTAACCATTGAGGCCAAGGAGTCCGTCACCATAAAAACCGGCAGCGCAGAGATCATTATGAAAAAGGACGGAACCATTACCATCAAGGGTAAGGATATCACTGTTAAGGGTTCGGGGAAGATAAACGTCAATGCTTCGAGCGATATCATCATGAAGGGCTCGGAGATAAAACAGAACTGAGGGCACCCATGAACGATATCGACGAACGGATCGATGGCGTGGTGATTGGTCTGCTGCTTGGATTCGACGAGGGCACGCCGCTTGTGGTGTTTCCCGGCAATCCGGAGGAAGCAGCCTTACCGGCGCGGAGTCTGACCGAACTGTCATCCGACATGATCGGTTCGCAAGTGGCGCTGCTGTTCGAAAACGCTGATCCGCTGAAGCCACTGATTGTCGGGCGTATTGTCGATCCCGCAAAACGACAGACAAGTAGCCTTGGGGCCGACGCTCATGTGGTACGCGACGGCGAAACGATGAAGATCAGCGCGAGCGAGCGGCTGGAGCTAAGATGCGGCAAGTCGGTCATCATCATGGAAAAGGACGGTCACCTCACCATTCGGGGTACATACCTGGTCAGTCACGCCAGCGCCTCCAATCGGATCCGGGGCGGTTCGGTGAACCTGAACTGATGCCGAGGCCGCCTGTTCTCGAACACATCGTGCGTCAGCACGCGGAGATGGCTGCCTTCCTCTGGACGGTCTACGACCACCATCTATTGCATCCCGGCGAAAACCCCGAGATGGACGTGGATCGCCTCATCGAGCGACTGGAAGCACATCTGCTTGGGCTGCGTATTGCGGGTGTCGAAGGCAAGCGTATCGCAAAGGAACGTTTCGACGAGTTTTCCGAGGCAGGGGAACTTTTTGTGATCCGGATGCTGGAAGCGACTCGCCCACTCCCTCTCAAGCAGTTGAATCTCGACCAAGTGCGCAAATATCTGACTGCCAAGTTGCCAGTGGCTGATACCTGAAGAACTTTTGTATGATCCTCCCCCTGCCGCTCTACGATAAAGTGTAGGTAACCTCGCCCCAATCGTCTCCATCCAGCTTGTAGATTTGATGCGGGGCGAACGCCCCTAGCAACCCGGCATAGCTCGAGACGTTTATGAAATTTTCATCGACGATAGGCAGCGACGGTTCGAACGGCTCCATCTCGCCGGTCCAGCGGAAAAGTGTGCCGTCGAAGTACACAAGGACCCCTTGTCCTGTTCTTTTGATGTCCCAGAACGACTTCTTCTTGCCGAATGCGAAGACGTCGCTGAATTCCTGGAAATCGGGTGTTGAGACAATTCGTCCATTGGTTGTGAAAATCTCGATGGATCTGCCTGCCTCCAGCATCTCGACGACAGTTCCTGGATGATCAAAATCCGCTTCGCTCCACGAACCGTCGTATGCCCAAATCACAGCTCTATCCGGTACTTTCGCCGCCAAGATTGCACGCGCGAGACGTCGACCATCGCCGGCTTGACTCGCAGCATCAATCTCTGCCGTACTCTTGAATCGCTTCGTCTCCGTTCCGCCAAAATACAGTCGCCCTTTATGTTCGATGGCGCTGAAGTAGACCAGGTTCGTTGACCCATCATCGCTGCCTTTCGGGCCCGCGAGAAACCTCCAGGCCTCCGAAGGCGTGCGCATGTAGACTTGCCCCCCATAGCCGAGCGCCATTAGTCGATCGCCGATCTGCAGTATTTTTGTCATGCGACCGAACTTCCTGGCGCCTTCGGAGGCGAATCCAGCTCCGGGTATCTGCTCACGTTGACTGGCGGATTGGGAAAAATATACCACCTCCCCCTGTCCAGTCATTCCAGCGGCTTGAGCCTTGAAGGGCGGCTGCAAGGCGGTGAAGGAGATCAGGTCCGCGACCTCCTCCCGACGCCGAAGCGAAACCGAGCCATCGGCAACGCGACCGGAGGCGACGAGCCGGTCATCCTCTTCTCCCGCCGTCGCCTTGAACAGGATGTAAAGGGTCCTGTCCACGCTCACGACGCCTCCTGTTATCTCTGGTTTTCGGCTCATTGGTTGTTCAATACTCCCTCGGCATCGACCTCATGCTGTGGGCAGATGCTGCCTGTTCAGCACACCCTTGGCAGCGGAACTCATATTGCTGGAACTCTTCTCCGCACGAGCATACTTGTCCTTGATTGGCTCTGTTTGCTCGGCCACCTTTTCGCATGCCACTTCAAAGCAGTCGGCGGACACAGGATCATCGACCAGTTCAGCAAGAGCAGCCAAACATTGGTTTCTTATTTTATCTACCTTTTCGACGCCGCGTGGGTTGGCTCTTGTTGTGACTTGCTCGCCGAGTTCGGTCAGAGCATCGTCCAGGTGATGGTGCACCGTGACGTCTTCGCCAGTCGGCGGTCGAGCCGCTGAGTGGTTCACGCGAGGGATGCAGATGCAAATGCCTTGGTCCCGGCTGGGGAACGGTGGGTTCTCCATCCGATCCTCGCTATTGACGCGAAAACAGCGGTCTGGGACGATATGGTGAGCTTGGTAAGCTACACCTTTTGTCCCCGGCTTAGCCAATGGGTCAGTAGGGTCCTTTTTTGCGTTACACTTGTCGTGGATGTCCTCGAAGCTGCCGACCATGCAGTCTGCATCTCCAGAAATTCCGAATGCCGGCTTTCCGACGATCACCATTGGAGGCGCATCGCCCATGTTGCTAGCATGGTTGCTGGTCGCCATGTCGCCGAGTCGAGCGACACCCTTGCTCTCGACCTTGACGTCCGACGACCAGGCTTGAGCGTAAACCTTGCCCGTATTTGTTGAGGTGATCAGCCCTTTTTTTGCCGCCGCCCCGGCCTCATCGCCGCTGCATTTCTTATAGTAGCTGCTATTTTCCTGGCTGATAGGCTTGTTGCCGATCTTCACGGTTCCGCTGCCTGACGTCAGGTCGGAGTCGAACCCGAAATCCGGATACGGGACGGGCACGCCTGGCGGAGTTGCCGGATTCTCGGGCGGGGTAAAACATGTGTCGGGAAAGTCTGCGATGACCTTGCACCCTTGCCCCTCCGCCGAAATTTCTCTTCCGTTCGCGAAGACAGTCATCTTGCCTCCACCACGGCGGCGGCGCAGGCGCCGTCATCGCTCGAGGCCTCGATCAGGATCGGTCCCGATGGCGCGTAGCCATGTTGTACAGCCGACAGCGCCCAGCCCAACATGGCGGGGACAGCGGCCGCCCCGATGTTCCCGAGGCTCCCACCCAGTGTCCATATTGGCTGAACCGGCGACCGCTCGCGCTGGGTGCGCAGCATGGCGAGGGCACACTGCTGGAACCAGTATGTTTCGCCGACGAGATCTCCCATCTTGAGAGTGATATCTGAATGGAGGCGCCCCGACCCAGCAAATGCTTCCTTGTAAGCAATTGTCATCGCATCCCCTCTGAAGGGAATATCCATCTCGTTGTAAATATGAGCTTTCTCCCGCGCCATACCGATTCCTGTAAGGCGCATGGCGCCACCCGTGAGCGCGCAGAGGATCGCGGCAGCAGCTTCCCCCGGAATGAATCCGTTCGAGTTCGCTGGCGTCAGCAACCGCCCCCGGGCGAGATAATGGTTGACAGTTTGGGAGGTCAGATAGCTGTCCACCCCGACAATTATTACAAAAGGGGTCGCGTTGGAGGCGAGCAGGCGACGGGCCGCCTCTAACGCAACGTGGCCTGACGGGCGGCCATGGGTGATGACGCGGGAGGCTATGGGACTGGCGATTTCTGCGATTTGCTCGATCTGAGTAAGCAACTGCCGACTGTCAGGCGCCAGACGCCCGGGGCGGTTCTCCTCGGCCAGGCAGAGAATGAGGGCCGTCCTGCCGCGGGCCTCGGGTATCAGTTCGAACGCTTCGACAATGGCTGCTGCGGCCATATGGGCAAGGCGCTTAGCACCCATCCAGTTGCGCGGCAGCGGGACTGGCGCGCCGATCAGCCACTCGCCGGCGGCGCCAAGAAAACGCGTCTCCTGGAAACCGTCAAGACGCGCGCGCATCGCGGCGCAACTCGATGGCGCGTCGAGGCCAACTGCCGTCACCATGCCCGCCGCGACGATGTCGAGGTCAGCGGTCATGCGGCTTCCTCTTCATAGCGAAGCGGCGTGTTGAACTTGCGGATGTAACGTTTGTGCTTGGCATAGGCGCGTAGCATGCCGCGTGTCGGGGGACCGATCCAGCATTCCGAAAAGTCGAGGATCGTTCGCTGGAGGCGCTGCTGCACCCGCCAGACCAACGAAAACCGCCGCTTCTCCGAATCGAACAAAACCGTATCTGGCAGAAGCTCGCCCTCGAACGCTTTTTCGCGACCCCTGAACAGTGTCAGCGGCAGCGCCGTCGCCGGCATGCGGAAGCTTTCCTTGCCGGCCGGGGTCAGGTTGATCAACTGGACATCCTCGCCGCCTCTTGGATGGTCGGTCTGCTGGTCGGTTGGCGCCATCTGGAAATAACGCTCGTCGAAATCCGGCGGCAGGAATGGAAAAAAATTGTCGATCCAGTTCTGGTCGTAGGTGCCGCCATACTCGATGCGGCCGGGCCAGCCGCGCCCCATCGGACCAAAACTCATCGGTCTGTAGTCGCCGAATGGAGAGCGGATATCCTCGCCGACAGCTTGCGTGTTCGGCAGCCGGAGGCCTGGGATAAGTCGCTGGTTCTTCGTGCGCGACCAGCCGGTTCCGACCGGGTTGTATTTGTAGCTGGCTGGGAGCTTATCCTCTGGGTCCAGCCTGTCGACGCCGCCCCAGGCGACGTCGTAGGAAATCGGCAGTTTCAGGAAGGGCTGCGGCGAGGTGGCGGTAAAGAGCGGGCCGATGGCCCGCCATTCGCGGTGACCGACAACCTCGAAGAGTTTTGACCAGTTGCCGACCTTGATGCCGACCGGCACGCGTTCCGCCGGTCGGCCGCCCGGTGCGTAGGCGCAGCCATTGGCGATGATATCGCAACGCGGCTTGCGGAAAGCGAAGT
>NZ_RZOS01000177.1:0-11103 GCF_004022605.1 Mesorhizobium sp. M4B.F.Ca.ET.089.01.1.1 | reverse complement strand
GACGGCGTGTTGATGGTCTCGCCCTTGAAGATGCCCTCGATCAGCTTGCCGCCCGAGGTGAGGCGGAAGATCTTCGGCAGCGGCCACGAAGGCTTGTAGGTCTCCAGCCGCTCGACGGCGCGCGGCGACAGGATCAGCATGCCGTGCGCGCCCTCGCCGCCCAGCACTTTCTGCCAGGAGAATGTGACGACGTCGAGCTTGGCGAAATCGAGCGTTTGCGCGAAAGCCGCCGAGGTCGCGTCGCAGATGGTCAGACCCTTGCGATCGGCGGGAATGAAATCGCCGTTCGGCACCCGAACGCCAGACGTCGTGCCGTTCCAGGTGAAGACCACGTCGCGGTCGAAATCGAGGCCGGCCAGATCCGGCAGCGCGCCATAGCCGGCCTCGAACTTGCGCACGTCGGCGAGCTTGAGCTGCTTGACCACGTCGGTGACCCAGCCCGAGCCGAAGCTTTCCCAGGCGACCATGTCGACGCCACGCTCGCCGAGCAGCGACCAAAGCGCCATCTCGACCGCGCCGGTGTCGGACGCCGGCACAATGCCGATGCGGTAGTCGGCCGGAACCTTGAGGATGTCGCGCGTTAGCTCGATCGCCTGTTCGAGCTTGCTCTTGCCGATCTTGGCGCGGTGCGAGCGCCCGAGCGCGGCAGCTTTCAGCGCCTCGACCGACCAGCCGGGACGTTTTGCGCAGGGACCTGAGGAGAAATTGGGATTTGCCGGACGGAGTCCGGGCTTCGTAAGCGTCGTCATCGTGGTCTATCCTTCCAGATAGTGGCCCCTCGTTGGGGAGGGGTGGCCCACGGACGGCGATATGCGTTCAGGCTTCCGGCGTCAAGAGGAAAGTTTTTGTCGCTGGCGGGATACTCGCGCTGAGTCGGCAAGCAGCGGCCCGCAAAAGCAAACGGCGGATCCGCGGATCCGCCGTCAAGAATCCTGCCCCGGCGGACCTACCAGAGATCGTAGCGCAGCCCGAGCTTGACCGTCTGGTAGTCGATACCCTTGTGGATGTTGAAGGCGCCGCTGTCAAAGGCCACGTATTTGGCGCTCGGCACCGAGAAGTACTCGTAGCCGAGATCGACCGAGAGGTTCTTGCTCACCTGATAGGAGAACCCGGCGCCGATCGAATAGGCGAGGTTGAATTTTGCTTCGGAATCCTCCGATCCCTGGTAACCCGCCGGATCATCGCAGGTGAAGCCGCCGCCGCCCGACGAATCCGGCGCGATCTCGACGCAATTGCGCTCGCCCTGGGTCTTGAAATACTTGTTGTAGGCGACGCCGATGCCGCCGCCGACATAGGGCGTGATGCCGACATAGGTGCCGAGGTCGACATAGCCATTGGCCATCACGCTGTAGCCCTTGTTGGTGGCGCGGTTCGTGGCCACGCAGTCTTCCGTATCCGGGGCCGTGCCGATGATGATGACGCCGCCGGGCCCGATCGTCACCGTATTGGTGTGGCCGGCGCAGCCGTCCGGCACCACTGCGTGGTCGCCGAACTTGTTGGTCGGCAGGATGCCGCCATTGAGTTCGACCCTGAGGAAGTCATTGAGGTGGTAGCCCATGCCGATGCTGCCCGTGAACAGGCTGCTGTCGTTGGTGAAGCTGGTCGCTCCGCTCGCCGAGATCTGATGCTCGAACGGATGGCTGAACGCGTAGCCGATATCGCCGCGCAGATACCATCCCGAGCCGACCTCGACCGGCACGTAGTCCGGCGCCTGGTCGACATAGATCGGCGGATCGTAGTCGGCCGGCAGCGCCTGCGTCACCGGCATCAGCACGATGGCGGCCAGCGCCAGCGCAATACGCGATTTGAATACCATGTCCCCGGCTCCCGAACTTGGCGCGCGCCGCAAGCGCAGCACCGTTTTTCAAGGAGCATTGTTAACCATAGTGGTTAAGTGCCGGTTAAGGATAACAGAGCGTTAGCGAATTGATTTCGAAGAGCTTTCGACCTGACTTTTCTTGCAAACGAAAAACCGCCCGGCAAGGTCGGGCGGCTGAGGAACTTCTCGAATATTCAGGCGCTTACTTGGTGTAGATCGGCTCCGGCTCCGGACCATAAGGCTCCGGCGGCGGGGCGCAGTCGGACCTGCCGAACTGGTAGCGCAGGCCGCCGCGCACTTCGTGCACGTCGATGCCGCGGTCGTAGCCCGGGCCGACGTTGCTGGTCGCCTCGTAGTCGAACATCTTGCCGCCGTTGATGTGGCTGTAGCGATAGCCGACGTCCAGCTTGACGCGGTCGGTCAGGCAGTAGGACGTGCCGGCCATAAGGGCATAGGCGAAGCGCCAGCCCTTGCCGCCGCGATGGAAGAAATCGCCGTCGGCGTCGCTGTTGTGCAGCGTGTCCCACTTCACCCAGGCACCGCCGATACCGGCGCCGACATAGGGCGTGAAGCCGTGCCAGGTGCCGATATCGACATAGGCATTGGCCAGGAGCAGCAGCGCCGAATAGGACGAGGTGTCGGTCGACACGCAAGGCGTGCCAGGAGCGGGCGTGTTACAGAAGCCGCTGGTCGAGCCGCGGAACTTCGAGCCGAACATCCAGTCGCCCGTCAGATCGGTGCGGAAGTGCTGGTTGATCTGGTAGCCGACGCCGGCGCCGGCGGAGAAGGCGCCCTTCAGCTTGCCGCTGTCGAAGCTGCCGGGGATCTGCGGTGCCGCGCCATAGGTGATATAGTCGCCGCCGCCGAAACGCGACCAGTGATAATCGATGTCGCCGCGAATATACCAGCCGCCGACGTCGACGGGCTGCTCGTAGGTGACCGGCGGCGGCGCCGCTTCGACCACTGGCGGTTCCGCGAGATCGGCGGCAAGCGCCGGTCCGGCCACCCCCGCGAACAGCGCGGCAAACAGTGCCATTCTTGCTGTATTGAACATGCTTGTCACCCCTAAGAAGCCTCGGAACAACGAATCCGCCCGAATGCGATTGACCTCGGGTGTGGATAATGAATTGCAAAGGTTAAAAGCCGTTTAACCGTACCGATTAACTACGAATCTATACAATTTTAGAGCGAACTGCTCGCCCGGCCGGCCCGGCCTTGCCGAGGCGATTGCGCAAAAAAGCCCGCCGGATGGCGGGCTTTGCGAATTCGGCGGGCCGTGCGCGCTCGGATCAGGCGGCGCTGCGGGTTTCCGAAATGATGCCGACGAGATCGTTGACGACAGCCTCGACCAGCTGCGGGTCGTCGCCCTCGGCCATGACGCGGATCAGCGGCTCGGTGCCGGAGGGGCGGATGACCAGGCGCCCGGCCTTGCCGAGCCGGTTGCGCGCCTCCTCGATCGCCGCCTTGACCGGCGCTTCCTCGAGCGGCTTGCCGCCGGCGATGCGGACATTCTTCAGGAGTTGCGGCACCGGCTCGAACTTCTTCGACAGCTCGCTGACCGGCCGGTTCCGCCGCTTGATACAGGCCAGCACCTGCAGCGCCGAGACCAGCCCGTCGCCCGTGGTCGAGAAATCGGAGAGCACGATGTGGCCCGACTGCTCGCCGCCGACATTCAGCCCATGCGCGCGCATGTGCTCGACGACATAGCGGTCGCCGACCTTGGTGCGGTGCAGTTGCAGTTTCATGTCGCCGAGGAAGCGTTCCAGGCCGAGATTGGACATTACCGTCGAAACGACGCCGCCGCCGGCCAGCCGCCCGCTCTGGTGCCAGGACTCGGCGATCAGCGCCATGATCTGATCGCCATCGACGATGGTGCCGTTCTCGTCGACGATCACCACCCGGTCGGCGTCGCCGTCGAGCGCAATGCCGATATCGGCGCGCACCTCATGCACCTTCTTCTGCAGGCCTGCCGGATGGGTCGAGCCGCATTCCTTGTTGATGTTGAAGCCATTGGGTTCGACATTGATGGCCACGACCTCGGCGCCGAGTTCCCACAGCGCCTCGGGCGCCACCTTGTAGGCGGCGCCGTTGGCGCAGTCGACGACGATCCTCAGGCCCGACAGCGACATCGAGCGCGGCAGCGTGCGCTTGGCGAATTCGATATAGCGGTCGTGCACGCCGTCGACGCGCTTGGCGCGGCCCAGCCCGTCGGAATCGGCAAGCGCCAGATCGATGTCCTTGTCCAGCATGCCCTCGATGCGCTCCTCGATCTCGTCGGAGAGCTTGTAGCCGTCAGGGCCGAACAGCTTGATGCCATTGTCGTAGTAGGGGTTGTGCGAGGCCGAGATCATCACCCCGATATCGGCGCGCAGCGAGCGCACCAGCATGGCGACGGCCGGCGTCGGGATGGGACCGAGCAGGAACACGTCCATGCCGGCGGCGCACAGGCCCGAGACCATGGCGTTTTCGATCATGTAGCCGGAAAGCCGGGTGTCCTTGCCGAGCACGACACGGTGGCGATGGCTGCCGCGCTGGAACGAAAGGCCGGCGGCCATGCCGACCCTCATGGCGACTTCCGCCGTCATCGGAAACTTGTTGGCGCGTCCGCGAATACCGTCGGTGCCGAAATACTGCCCTGCCATGCGTTCCCTGATCCCCGTCGGTTTTTCAGCCGCTCGTATTGCCACAATTGAGCCGCACCCGAACATCACATTTCGTGATTATATATTACCATTCCTTAGAAAATCATTGTTGCGGGCCGTGCAAGTGATTCGACAGTCTATCATGGCGGTCCTTCTTGCGGGAACGACCAGGCGTTGCAGCTCCATTGGGTTCAAAATCGCGCGCCGGACCTTGCTCAAGGGCATCGTATCGCAAGGATTCCATCACCTTATCGGGAGGAACACAGTTTGTGAGGGTGTCCGCGCCGCTGGCATCTGGCGCGGGCGGGCGTTGAGGGCTATTGGTTTCGCAAAGGGACAACCTATGGGCGGCAGCAACGGAGAAAACGCCATGCTCATCCACCGACTTGCAACCTTGACGGGATTAGCCGTCGCAACCCTGTTCCTGGCGGCGCCGGCCAATGCGCTGACCATGGCCGAGTGTAGCACCAAGTATAACGCGGCCAAGGACGCCGGAACACTTAACGGCCAGACATGGAACCAGTTCCGCAAGGCTGAATGCGGCACCGACGCGGCGGCAACGACCGCCGAGACCAAAGCCGCCAACAAGACGGCGAAGGCGAGCGATGCGGCCAAGACCGACACCAAGGCCGCCGCTGCCGCCGACGACAACGCGGCCAAGGGCCTGACCGCCAAGGAATGCAGCACCAAATACCAGGCCGCCAAGGCTGCCGGCACGCTGAACGGCATGAAGTGGAACGACTTCCGCAAGACCGAGTGCGGCGCCGGTGCCACCGCCGCCGCTGCCGACGCCAAGCCCGCCAAGACCACCAAGGCGGCGGCCGCGACTGAGGAAACCGCCAAGGGCCTGACCGCCAAGGAATGCAGCGCCAAATACCAGGCAGCCAAGGCTGCCGGCACGCTGAACGGCATGAAGTGGAACGACTTCCGCAAGGCCGAATGCGGCCCCGGCGCCACCGCCGCGGCGGAACCCGCCAAGGCAACCACCAAGGCCGCCACCGCTGAAGGCGGCAAGGGCCTCAGCATGGCCGATTGCAGCGCCAAGTATCAGGCGGCCAAGACCGCCAACAAGCTCAACGGCATGAAGTGGAACGACTTCCGCAAGGCAGAGTGCGGCGCTGCCGCGGACGACGACGACACGGTGCCGGCTCCGACCGAGGCGACCTACACCAGCGAGCCCGAGAAGCCCACCGTTGCCGCTCCCAAGGGCGTGAAGTTCCCGACGGCGATCTCCAAGAAGTATGCCAGCGAGACGCCGGGCAAGGGCCGCATGCACACCTGCCTCGAGCTCTACTACGCCAACAAGGACGCCAACACGCTGAATGGGCTCAGGTGGATCCAGAAGGGCGGCGGCTTCTACAGCCTGTGCAATGCCAAGCTGAAGAGCTGATTTCGCTTCATTTACGGTTGATGAAGGCCCGCGAACCGTAAGGTTCGCGGGCCTTTTTCTTTGTTGGGGGTGTTTGAGCGAGTACGCCGCATTTGAGCTGGCCAGCGGATATTCCTCAGGCGTTGGCGCTGCCCCTCACCTGCCTGCCGGCATCCTCTCCCCGTATAGTGACGGGGAGAGGGGCGCTCTCATCGCCGGTCTCGCCAATCGCTAACGTTTCAGGAAAGGCGACGAGGTTGCGGCCAGCCCCTTCTCCCCGTCACTATACGGGGAGAAGTGCCCGGCAGGGCGATGAGGGGCAGCGCCGACTTTTGAAAAGAGAGCGGATCAAAAGCAAAAACGCCACCGACCAGCCGCGGCGTTTTTGGCAGGTATTCGCTCATCCTCGCCCCTGCGGCTGGGGCTCCATGCAGCCTTCCGGCTCCGGACCCTTCTTGCGGCGGCCGCCGGTGCCGGCCCTGCTCGCATCTGCATCTCGCGGGAGCGATCGGCATCGTCACCCCGCCCACACTTCCACCGCCATCTTTATAGTCGCTCGCAAAAATTCTGATTGAACATATACAGAACAAACAGTATACAAAAAGACATCGATCTCGTTAGCAACCTGGAGGGTCTTATGTCTAGTTTGAAATTGGCCGTATTGGCTGTGACGGCATTGGTTGCGTGGGGCGTCGCCCCTGCAAGCGCACTGACGATGAAGGAATGCGGAGAGACCTATCGCGCAGCCAAGGAAGGCGGCACTCTGAACGGCATGGACTGGGCCGCTTTCCGCAAGGAGAAATGTGCGATGCCTGCTCCGGAGAGTGTCAGCACGGATACGGTCAAAACCGAGCCGCAGCCGAAAAAGGAAACCAGCGCGGCGGCCGCGCCCACCGTAGCGCCGGCGGGCGTGACATTCCCGACCACGCTGGCCGCCGAGTTCAAGACCGAAAAGCCCGCGAAGGCGCGGATGAAGACCTGCCTGCAGGGGTACCACGGCAACAAGGAGGCAGGTACGTTGAACGGCCTTCGTTGGATCCAGAAGGGCGGCGGCTATTACAGCCTGTGCAATGCGCGGCTGAAAGCTGAATCATAAAAATCGGATACGGCGGATAAAGCGATTCCACAGCCGCCAGGCCGTCATCCTCGGGCCTGTCCCGAGGATCTGCTGTCTGGCGACATCTGGGCGACGGGAGTTGGAAATCGCCAACCCGGTTGCGTTGGCAGGTCCTCGGGACAGGCCCGAGGATGACGCTTCAACGTACATCCGGCGCGTCTCCCGATTCACAACGCGTCGCGTGAAGCTGTCGGAGAGGTCAAACCAAAGAACAGAGCGCTTCTGCGTTACCTGAAACGGCGAAGCGCTCTGATCTCGACCTAGAGCGGTTCAGCGTTTCATGGAATCGCCGAACCGCGCTAACTATTTGTTTCGACGCAATTCCGGACGGAAAACCGTTACACACTTTTCCTGGAATTGCTCTAGCCCTGCGGCTGCGGCTCCATGCCGCCTTCGGGCTCCGGGCCCTTCTTGCGGCGGCCGCCGGTGCCGGCCTTCGGTACGGCCGAGCCGCGGCTGGGCGGCGTGTCGTCGCCGAGGTCGCGGGCCGGCTTGTGGCCTGCGATCAGCTGCTTGATCTCTTCGCCGGTCAGCGTCTCGTATTCGAGCAGCCCTTGCGCCAGCGCGATCCATTCCTTCTTCTTCTTGGTCAGGATGGCCTTGGCCGTCGAATAGGCGTCGTCGATCAGCCGGCGCACCTCGGCGTCGATGATCTGCGCCGTCTCTTCCGAGATGTTCTGCGTGCGCGCCACCGAATGGCCGAGGAAGACCTCTTCCTGGTTGTCGCCATAGGCGACATGGCCGAGCTTGTCGGAGAAGCCCCAGCGCGTGACCATGGCGCGCGCCAGCTTGGTCGCCTGTTCGATGTCGGAGGAGGCACCGGAGGTGATGTTCTCCTTGCCGAACTTGAACTCCTCGGCGACACGGCCGCCCATCATGATGGCGAGGCGCGAGACCATGTACTTGTAGCTCATCGAATAGCGATCGCCTTCCGGCAGCTGCATGACCATGCCCAGCGCGCGGCCGCGCGGGATGATCGTCGCCTTGTGCAGCGGGTCGGCTGTCGGCACGTTGAGCGCCAGGATGGCATGGCCGGCCTCGTGATAGGCGGTCAGCTCCTTCTCGGCCTGCGTCATCGCCGACGAGCGGCGCTCCGCGCCCATCATGATCTTGTCCTTGGCGTCCTCGAACTCGGCCATGGTGACGAGGCGCTTGTTGCGCCGCGCCGCCATCAGCGCGGATTCGTTGACGAGGTTCATCAGGTCGGCACCGGAGAAGCCGGGCGTGCCCCGCGCGATCACCTTGAGGTCGACATTGGGCGCCAGCGGCACGTTGCGCACATGCACCTTGAGGATCTTCTCGCGGCCGACGATGTCGGGGTTCGGCACCACCACCTGGCGGTCGAAGCGGCCGGGCCTCAGGAGCGCCGGATCGAGCACGTCGGGCCGGTTGGTGGCGGCGATCAGGATGATGCTTTCGTTGGACTCGAAGCCGTCCATCTCGACCAGCAGCTGATTCAGCGTCTGCTCGCGCTCGTCATTGCCGCCGCCCAGCCCTGCGCCGCGATGGCGGCCGACAGCGTCGATTTCGTCGATGAAGATGATGCAGGGCGCGTTCTTCTTGGCCTGGTCGAACATGTCGCGGACGCGGGATGCGCCGACGCCGACGAACATCTCGACGAAGTCCGAGCCGGAGATGGTGAAGAACGGCACGTTGGCCTCGCCGGCGACCGAGCGGGCAAGCAGCGTCTTGCCGGTGCCGGGAGGGCCGACGAGCAGAACGCCGCGCGGGATCTTGCCGCCGAGGCGCTGGAACTTCTGCGGGTCGCGCAGGAACTCGACGATCTCTTCCAGGTCTTCCTTGGCCTCGTCGACGCCGGCGACGTCCTGGAAGGTGACGCGGCCGTGCGCCTCGGTCAGAAGCTTGGCCTTCGACTTGCCGAAGCCCATGGCGCGTCCGGAGCCGGACTGCATCTGGCGCATGAAGAATATCCAGACGCCAAGGATCAGGATCATCGGCAGCCACGAGATCAGGTAGCCGAACAGCGAGTTGGAACCGTCGGATTCAGGCCGGGCGTTGATGGTGACGTTCTTGTCCTGCAACCGCGACACCAGCGACGGATCGCCAGGCGAATAGGTCTGGAAGCCGGTCGAACTGTCGGTGTAGGTGCCGGAAATGCGGGCACCGGCGATGGTCACCGTCTTGACCCGTCCAGCCGCGACATCCTGCAGGAACTGCGAATAGGCGACCTCGCTCGAGGCGCCACGCGTCTGCGGCGTCTGGAACAGGTTGAACAGGGCGATGAGCAGGACCGCTATGATCGCCCAGAGCGCGAGGTTGCGATAATTCGGATTCATCTATTGTCCCGTTGGGCGTCCGCGGACGGACACGCATGATCAGAGGAAGCTTGGGCCTAACATAGGGAGAGCGCCTCCCCTTGCCAAGCATAACAGCACGTGTGGGTTAAGCTTTCGCCCAACCATCAGCCGGCACTGTGGCCGTGGAAAGGCAAGGCCGGGAGCGGCGGCGCGCCGATCAGCCGGGCCACGGCGGCGGCGGGCGCAAGATCGAAGGACGGCAGGAAACGCGCGAACGGCGCCACGACCGGAGCGATCCCGACCTGCGGCGGCACCCCGGCCTCGCCTGGAAAGCTATAGCATTCAGCCTCGCGCCACAGCGCGGGCTCGGCGGCAAGGGCTGCACGTGCAAGGCTCGGCGGCGTGCCGTCCTCGGCGACGGTCCGCTTTGCCGCGGCCGCCGTGCCCAGCGGCCCGATCAACAATCGGCTTTCCCTGTCGGCCAATGTGATCCGCCGCCGACCATCCCAGAGGCCCTCGCTGGCGGCCGGCGCCAGCTCTGGCAAACCGCGTGACTCCCGGCGCAGGAAGATGCCGGAACGCCGTGCATCGAGCACCGTCCGCGACAATGTGGCGCAAAGCGATCCGGCCCGAAGTCGCTCGAACAGCGCCTGGCTGCGGGCCGCGTCCGGCAGGAAGGAAACGCCGCCGATCGTCGCGAGCAGGATGCGCAAGGCATAGACAGCACTTTCAATGTCGCCGAGCGCGGCGAAGGCCGGATCAAGGCGAACGAGGCCCTGGGCCGGCATGCTGGCAAGATCGCGGATCAGCAGGGCTGCGCGCCGGCCAAGCTCTTCACGGCTGGCGGCGGCTTGCCCAGCCGACGCCATCGCCTGCGCGAACCGCCGCGCGCCGTCGTCGCCGGCAAGGGTGGCCCTGACGCGCGGCCGCTCGAAATGCCGATCGAGATTGGTCGGGTCCTCGGCCCAGGCGATGCTCTGGCGGCGCAACACTTCGCGCAGCGCCGCGCGCCGCGTGCCGAGCAGCGGCCTGACGATCCAGTGTTGCCAGTCGTAAAGCGTGGCCGGCGCCATTCCGGCAACGCCGCGCCCGCCCTCGTCGCCGATCTCCCTTTCGCGTCGCGCCTCTTCACGGCCCCCTTGTTCACGCGCTTGCCGCATGAGCACCGTTTCGGCCTGGTCGTCGGCGGTGTGGCCGGTGAGGATGAGGCCAATGCCGTCCGCTTGCGCCGCCTCGGCCAGCAGCCGGTAGCGCGCCTCGCGCGCGGCGGCGGGCAGGCCGGACGACGGCTTCTTGCCCGACCAGACGAGGCTGCGGTGCGCGATGCCGCGCTCGGCGCAGAGCCTGGCCACCTCGCGCGCTTCCGCCGCCGAGCCTTGCCGCAGATCGTGGTCGATTGTCACCGCCAGTAGCCTCGTGGCCGGCGCGACGCGGTCGAGATGGGTCTTGAGGAGGATGAGAAGGGCGGTCGAGTCGCTGCCGCCGGACACGGCTGCAACGGCGCCGTCAGAAAAATCGATATCAGAAAAAAGCCGTTCCGAAAGGTCAGGCTCGGTGTCGAGCATCACCGCATGTCGTCCAAAATTGGTCCCGGCTTGGGGACGACGACATGCAAAGGAGCTAGCACGCCGCGAGCGCCCGTTCCTGCTTGACCCGCTCCTTAAGCGCGCTGGAGATATCGGGGTAGCGCTTGCCGATCTCGCCGAAGGTGGCGCAGGCGACGTCGTTCTGCTTCAGCCCGACCAGCGACACACCGAGCTTCAGGAGCATGTCGGGCGCCTTCTTGGCCTTCGGGTAGTCCTTGCTGGCGGCGAGGAAGACCTCGGCCGCGTCGCGATATTTCTGCTGCCCGAGCAGCGACTCACCCAGCCAGTAATGCGCGTCCGCCGCCTTTGTAT
>NZ_RZOS01000176.1:0-11196 GCF_004022605.1 Mesorhizobium sp. M4B.F.Ca.ET.089.01.1.1 | reverse complement strand
ATGGTGGTCAGCAGGCCCTCGGCCTCGAGCCGCGGCACGATCTCGCGAATAGCGCCGAGCGGCAGCCCGGTGAAGGCGACCAGCTCGCGCTGCGACACGAACTGCCCGGGCCTCAGGTCGCGCGCCAGCAGATGCCGCGTGAAGCTGGCATAGGCCTTTTCCCTGAGGGTCGCCGGTTCGCTGCCGTCTTCCATTCAGCGCTTCCTTTGCCGGTCAGGCCGGCTCTGTCGCAAACAATTGGTCGTAGGCCGCGGCAAGCTGCTTGCGCCCCTGCTGCGAGGTCGGCTCCAGCGGCGGACGAACGGCAAGCCAGCCGTCGTCGCCGGTGCTGCGCGCCAGCATCGCCTTGACCGCCGGTATCACCGGAAATTTGAGCAGTTCGAGCACGAAATTCTCGACCCGGGCATCATCGCGGCCGTCCACCGCCATGGCGCGGATCTCGCCGGCAACGAAATTGGCCATGCCGGAAATGGCGCCCTGCCCGCCCCGCCGCACGCTCCTCGCCAGATGCCGCTCGTCTCCAATCAGGATCACCAGGTCGCCATGCGCGGCAAGCAGCGCCTCGCTGTAGGTCCAGTCGCCACCCGAATCCTTGACGCCCGCGACCACATTCGGAAAGGCGGCACGCAGCCGGCCAATCAGGCTGAGCGGCAACGGCACCATGGTGACGGACGGGATGTTGTAGAGCAGGACGTCGCGGGCCAGCGGACCGAGCGCCGCGAAGACGGCGGCGAACCATCCGAACAGCCCGTCCTCGCCGACATTCTTGAAATAGCTCGGCGGCGCCAGCAGGATGTTGCGGGCGCCGAGCTGCAGCGCATGCCGCGCCTGCTCGGCCGCGTCCTCGGCCGCATCGACCAGCACGCCGGAAACGAGCTGATGCGCCGGGATGCCGTCGGCAAGCATGGCCTCGACGATCCGGCGCCGCTCTTCGGTGCCGATCGAGGCGCCCTCGCCGGTGGTGCCGAACAGCGTGGCGCTGCCGCAGCCGGCGACAAGGCAGGCCTTGGCCTGCGCGACCATCGCGGGAACCGCGATCTGCCCGGACGCGTGAAAAGGCGTCGCCAGGGCGACCGAAAGACCAAAGCGCGAAGTCACTGCGAAAGCTCTCCTGATATCACTATGCAGGCAGCTTTACCACACTAACATGTTAGTTGTAAATGCAGGGTCGCAGGTTTTGGAAATGGCATCCTGGTCAAGTTTGGAAACGAGCGACGGCGCCTTGTCCAAGCGGCAGCGAAACCAGCCTTTGCCTCCGCGGCGCAAACCGCCCTATGCGTTTGCGACCAGTCCCTTCAGGCTACGCGGATATAGCTCGTCATCCCCGACTTCTGGTGCTCGATGACGTGGCAATGCAGCAGCCAGTCGCCGGGATTGTCGGCCACGAAACCCAGCTGAACCTTCTCGTCGGGCTGGATGAGATAGGTGTCGGAAACCAGCGGCTGGACCGGGCGCGTCGACGACGACAGCACCTTGAAGCTCATGCCGTGCAGATGGATCGGATGCGATTGCGGCGTCAGGTTCTCCATGTCGATGACATAGCTTCGGCCGAGCTTCAGGTCGGCCAGCGGCGCGGTCGGGTCCGGCGTGTCGCCCGGCCACGGCACCTTGTTGATCGCCCAGAAACTGTAGCCGAGCGAGCCGCAGATGCCGTCAGCCGGAACGTTTTCCGCGGTGGCGCTGAGTGCCAGCGAAATGTGCTGGGCGCTGGCGACATCCACCTCCGCCACCGGATTGGCCTCCAGCGGCGCAAGATCGCGAACGTCGCGCTTGAGCGACTTTCCGACCGCGCGCAGCGTCGCCAGTATCTTGGGCTTGGTGCCCCTGACGTCCCTCAGGCTGACGATGGCGCCCTCGTCGTCGGGCATGCGTATGGCGAGATCCAGCCGCTGGCCAGGTCCAAGCTGCAAGGCGTCGGGCGCGAAGCGTTGCGGCACCGGATTGCCGTCGAGCGCGATCACCGCCGCCTCGGCGCCCTCGACACGGAAGGCGTAGACGCGGGTGACGTCGGTGATGGCTGCCCGCAGCCGCACCAGCCCGCCGGCCGGCGCGTCGAATTGCGGCTGGTCGAGCCAGTTGGCGGTTCGCACCGTTCCATAGGTGCCCGCCCTTGCCGCGTCGCGAGGCCGGAACTGGTCGATGAACTGGCCGTCGTCGCCGAGGCGCCAGTCGCGCAGATTGATCACTTTTTCGGCATCGAATTGCGGATCGTTGGGGTTCTCGACCACGATCACGCCGGTCAGCCCGTGACCCATCTGCTCCAGCGTGTTGCAGTGCGGGTGATACCAGAAGGTGCCAGCGTCCGGCGGCGTGAACTGATAGTCGAAATGATCGCCGGTGTAGACATAGGGCTGCACCAGGAACGGCACCCCGTCCATCTTGTTGGGGACGCGGATGCCGTGCCAATGGATCGTCGTCGGATCGTCGATGCCGTTGATCAGCCGCGCGGCGAAGGGCTCGCCCTTCTTCATCCTGAGCACCGGCGGCATGCCGGCCTCGCCATAGGTCAGGACATCCCTGGTCCGGCCGACATCCATCAGCTTCGCCTCGATCCTGGCCGTCTTCAGCGTCACCGGATCGGGCCCGGCCAATGCCCGGCTGACCAACTTCCCCATGGCCGACAGCCCGATCCCTGCCGCGCCGGCCACCGCCGTGGTATTCAGAAATTTGCGGCGCGTCAGCGTCATGTTGCGTTCCAACTCGAAAGACAATCGTGCAGCCGGGCATCGTTGCGGGCACACGCGACAATCCGTGTAGCCTTCGATGCCGGCTGCCGACAACACCATGCCGTTCGATCGGACTGGAAATCACCCTGCCGTGATCGCCCCGGTCGCGACCGGATCGACGCGCTGCTGCAGTGCCGCCACCAGAGAGCGGGTGCTGATGTCGCCGAGGTCAGAGCGCCTGCAGCGCCAGCCCCGCCAGCGCCGATGCAACCAGCGTCGGCAGCATGCCGACCTTCAGCCTGAGCATGGCGACCATCGCCGCCAACGACAGCAGCGCCGCGCGCCAATCGAGCGACGCCAGAACGGGGATCTCCATGCCGACGCCGACGCTGCGCACCGTGCCGAAGACGACATGCAGCGCGAACCACAGCGCGAGGTTCATCACCACGCCGACGACGGCCGCGGTGATCGCGCCGAGCGCCGCCGACAGTGCCTTGTTCTGCCGCAGCTGCTCGATGTAGGGCGCGCCGAGGAAGATCCAGAAGAAGCAAGGCACGAAGGTGACCCAGAGCGTCAGCAACGATCCGAGCGACCCGGCAAGCAGCGGGCTGAGCGCGCCGGCGTGACGGTAGGCGGCGACGAAGCCGACGAACTGCAGCACCAGGATCAGCGGCCCCGGCGTCGTCTCCGCCAGGCCGAGGCCGTCGACCATCTCGCCAGGCGCCAGCCAGCCGAACGACGACACCGCCGCCTGCGCGACATAGGCGAGAACCGCATAGGCGCCCCCGAAGGTCACGACCGCCATGACGCTGAAGAAGCTGCCGAGCTGCGTCCAGACGCTGGCCGGGCCGCCCATCGCCGCAATCAGCGCCACCGGCCCCAGCCAGATCGGCAGCCAGATGGCGATGGTGCGCGGCGCGTGCCATTTCGTTGGCCTGGTGTGTCCGAGCTGGCCGCGCTCGAACATCAGGTCGACAACGCCCCGGCTGTCCTGTTTGGTGTCCTTGCCATGGGCGGATCCGGAAAACAGGCCCGGCACGAGGCGGTTGCCGACCCACCCGGTTAACCCAGCCAGCAGGATGATCAGCGGGAACGGCAGCTTGACGACATAGATGGCGAGGAAGGCGGCGACCGCGATCGCCACCATCGCCCGGTTCTTGAGCGCCCGCCTGCCGATGCGGATGACGGCCTCGACGACCACCGCCAGCACCGCCGCCTTGACGCCGAAGAACAGCGCCTCGATCACCGGCGCATCGTTGTAGAGCATGTAGAAGCTGCTGAGGCAGAGCATCACGACCGCTCCCGGCAGCACGAACAGGATGCCGGCGACGAGGCCGCCGGCGGTCCGGTGCAGCAGCCAGCCTATATAGACGGCGAGCTGCTGCGCCTCCGGCCCGGGCAGGAGCATGCAGTAGTTGAGCGCATGCAGGAAACGCTGCTCGCCGATCCAGCGGCGCTCCTCGACCAGCTCCTTGTGCATCAGGGCGATCTGCCCGGCCGGCCCACCGAAGGAGAGCAGACCGATCTTCGCCCACAGACGCACCGCCTCCCTGAAGCTCGGCGCCGCCGGCACGGCGGCCTCGGCATCGTCGTCCGCCGCGAGGTCGTTCATGACGGCTTGCTCCCGCTCGGCCAGTTGTGCGTTTCCTCTGTGGCGTCGCGGCACCAGCGGAAGAAAGCGTCATAGAGGAGCATGCCGGCCTCGAGCTGCTCGAGATCGTCGCGGAACATGCGCGACAGGCCGAGCGACGCGGCGAGGAAGCCCGCCGCTTGCGGCACGAGATCGAGCCGCGCCGTGTCGGCCGCACGCACGATGAGCGCCAGGCGATCGAGCGCTTCGGAGGCGAGGCCGAACTCCTCGATCATCGTATCGAAGGTACAGCGCTCGCCGCGATGGCTCCAGAACACATTGTCGATGTCGAAGGGAACCGCCGAAAAGCGGTCGGCCACCGCCGGCACTTCGGCCGCGTCGACGAACAGGAACACCGCTTCGGGATCGACGAAGCGGCGGATCAGCCAGGGGCAGGCGATGCGGTCGACTTTGGGCCGCGCCCGTGTCACCCAGACCGTGCGGCCTTTGTCGTCGCGCGGCGGTATCGCGCCGGCCATGACCAGCGGCGCCTTGGCCGCCGCCCAGGCCTCGAAGCCGCCTTCCAGCGATTCCGCTTCGATGCCTTCATGGCGCAGCCAGGCTGCCACGCCTTGCGAGAGTTTTTGCCCCTTCTGGCAGATGATGACCACCCTGGAGCCGGTGAACTCCCCCGCCCAGTTCGCGACGGTTCTGAAATTGCGCCGGCAGGATGCCGGCAGCAGGCGGGGATCGGCCTGGTAATCCTCGTCGATGCGCACATCGATGAGGACGGGCGCGTCCGGTAAGCCGACGAGGCGCGAAAGTTGCTGTACGGTGATTTCGGTCGTTGACGGCATGGCGTCCACCTCCGGAAAGAGAGAGCTTGGACGCGATCGTTGGGCTGACGCCTCACGGGGTCATCGCGATGAACCCCTTGCCATAATGCTGGAACGATCCTCTCGCCTTGTCAAGAAAGACGCTTTCGCAAACGGCGCCCGCGCCGCGGAGACGGCGCCTACTGCGCCGTCCAGCCGCCATCCATCGGCAAGGTCGTGCCGGTGATCTGCTTGGCCGCGTCCGAGCACAGGAACATCGTCAGCGCGGCGAGTTCGTCCACGGTGACGAACTCCTTGGTCGGCTGTGCCGCGAGCAACACGTCGTGCTTGACCTGCTCCTCGGTCATGCCGCGCGCCTTCATCGTGTCGGGGATCTGCTTTTCGACCAGCGGCGTCCAGACATAGCCCGGCGCGATGGCGTTGACGGTGATGCCATTCTGCGCAACCTCCAGCGCCACCGTCTTGGTGAGGCCGGCGATGCCGTGCTTGGCCGAGACATAGGCCGATTTGAACGGCGAGGCGACCAGCGCGTGCGCCGAGGCCGTGTTGATGATGCGGCCCCATTTGCGCGCCTTCATGCCGGGAAGTGCTGCCTTGATCGCATAGAAGGCCGCCAGCAGGTTGATGCGGATGATCGCTTCCCATTTGTCGTCGGGAAACTCGTCGATCGGCGCGACATGCTGGATACCGGCATTGTTGACCAGGATGTCGAGGCTGCCGAACGCCTCTTCGGCCTCACGCACCATGGCGCTGACCGCCGCGCCATCCATCATGTTGGCGTCTGAATAGCGGCACTTGACGCCAAAATCCTTCTCGATGCCGGCGCGCTCCTGCTCGATCGCGGCGGCATCGCCGAGCCCGTTGATGGTGACATTGGCCCCCTCTGCGGCAAAGGCGCGGGCGATTGCCAGGCCGATACCGCTGGTGGAGCCGGTGACGAGGGCGTTCTTCGAGGACAGGGAACCCATGATGATCTCAGCGACAGGTGGAATACGATATTGCCGCACATAGTTTGTGCGCCGCAACATAACAATGCCATGGCCATATGTCGGTGCGATTACAATGTTGTGATGCTGTCCGGGAGCGCGCGCGCTGGCGCTCACCGGGCGTGACATGGCATTGTCATGGTGCCGTGCAACATAATCCTCTTGCGCGTGTCGCGCACCTCGCGCCGCCGGATTGATTGAGCGGATGATCCGGTCTCGGGATCCCCGCCTCGCTAGGTGTGACGGCTTGCCAGACCAACTTGGGCGAGTGGTTGATAGTTGGCCTAGCCTGTCGCGGCCAGCGTCAATTCACCTTGGCGATCTCCAGCAGTGACGCCAGCAGCAGCCTGCGCTCGTCCGGCGAAAGCACATCGGAATCAAAGAGATTCATGCTGCGAAGCCCCTCGATGGCGAGAAAGCAGACCAGCAGAGCCTTGAGGTCGTTCGTCTCGCCCTTCAGCCGCTCGAACAGCTGCCGCTTGAAGGATTTTATCGGCGTCAGGAAATCCGGATCCTCGGCGATCGCCGAGAATATCCATGAGGCGGAAGGCTGCGGCTCCTCGCAGTCATTGGCCGAAAGCCGGATATAGGCCTCGAGCGGCGTTTCGCCGCCCGCGTCCGCCGTGCGCGTCTCCAGCGCCTGCTCGAACGCCTTCAGATAGTCCTCCACCAGGCCCTGCATCAGCTTGGCCTTGGTCGGGAAATTGTAGAGCAGGCCGCCCTTCGAGACGCCGGCGCGGCTGGCGACGGCGTCCAGCGACAGGCTGCCCGGCCCCGCCTCGCGCGCCACGTCGGCGGCGGCGGCGAGTATCCTGTCACGCGAATTTGCTCTGCGGGCTTTCATCGGTGCCTCCCCCTTACATTAGCCTAGGCGGAATTGACAACACCGTCCAGACGGTACAGTAAGATCGCCATCATTTGAAAGCGGGACCTGTCTTCGATATTTGTCCCGCTGTTCGACGACTATGCCGGACGCCGGCCGAGGGGGACTGTTCGTGAAGCGCTTCTTGATCATCACCGGAATTTTGCTTCTGCTCATCCTGGTGTGCGGCGGCATCGTTGGCTTCAACCTGTTTCGCGACAGCGCGATCAAGCAGTATTTCGCCACCATGAAGCCGCCTGCGGCGACCGTGTCGACGGTCATCGTCAAACCGTCCGACTGGACGCCCGGCGTCGAGGCGATCGGCACCGTCAGCGCCGTGCGCGGCGTCGATCTGACGGTTGAAACCGCCGGCATCGTCAAGAGCATCATGTTCCACGCCAACCAGAAGGTTGCCGACAACGCCGTGCTACTGCAGCTCGACGATGCCGTCGAGCGCGCCGATCTCGCGGCGGCCAAGGCGCAGAACGTGTCCGACCAGACGGCGCTGGAACGCGCCATCGAATTGCAGCGTCGCGGCGTCGGCACCGACGCCACGCTCGACACCGCGCGGGCGACCGCGTCGGCCTCCGCCTCGCAGGTCAACAAGCTCCAGGCGGTGCTCGACCAGAAGCAGCTGACGGCGCCCTTCGCCGGCACGGTCGGCATCCCCAAGATCGACCTTGGCCAATATCTCGCCACCGGCTCCTCGGTGGTGACCCTGCAGGACCTCGACACCATGCGGGTCGACTTCTCGGTGCCTGAACAGCAGCTGCCGCTGCTCAAGATCGGCCAGACGGTGCGGCTTGGCATCGGCGGCGGCAGCAGCGACATGCCGTTCGCCGGCGCCATTCGCGGCATCGACCCCAAGATCGACCCGGCGAGCCGGTTGGTCTCGATCCGCGCCGAGGTCGCCAATCCCGAAGGCAAGCTGACGCCGGGCCAGTTCGTCCAGGTGCGGGTCGAACTGCCGGAGGAGCCGAATGTCCTCGGCCTGCCGCAGACGGCCCTGACCTCCAGCCTCTATGGCGACTTCGTCTTCGTCGTCCGTCCGGCAAAGCCCGCGGCCGACGCTGCCGCTCCGGCGGCCAAGCCCGAAGAGAAGCCGGACGCGACAAAGACCGGCTCAACCCCGCAGGCCAAGCCGGACGAAAAGTCCGCCGATGCCGCGGCCAAGCCGGCGGAGGGCGAAAAGCCGGAGCTCGTGCTTGCCCAGGTCTTCGTCAAGCCCGGCCGCCGCAATGCCGGCATGGTCGAGATACTGGAGGGCATCGCCGCTGGCGATGAGGTCGTCACCGCCGGCCAGAACCGACTCTTCAACGGCATGTCCGTTGCTGTCGACAACACGATCGATCCGACCAAGCCGGCAAACAAGCAGGCCGCACAGCAATGAATTTCTCCGACATCTTCATCCGCCGGCCGGTCCTGTCGACCGTGCTTGCCTGCATGATCCTGCTGCTGGGTTTCCAGGGCATCTTCAACCTGTCGATCCGGCAGTATCCGAAGGTCGAGGAAACCGCCATCACGATCACCACGGCCTATCCCGGTGCCAGCGCCGACCTGATCCAGGGCTTCATCTCCGCCCCGATCGCCCGCGCCGTCGCCTCGACCGAGAACATCGACTACGTCACCTCTTCGAGCCGGCCGTCGTCCAGCACCGTTGTTGTTCAGATGAAGCTCGGCTCCAATCCCGATGTGGCGCTGACCGAAGTCCTGTCCAAGGTGCAGGGCGTGCGCGGCACTTTGCCTGACGCCGCCAAGGATCCGGTGATCGTCAAGGGCACCGGGCAAGAGTTCGCGATGATGTACATTTCGATGCAGAATCCGAACATGACGAAGGAGCAGCTGACCGAATATATCGAGCGTGTCATCCGCCCGCGCATGTCGACGGTCGAGGGCGTCGCCGACGTGCAGATTTTCGGCGCCGAGGAATATTCGATGCGGGTGTGGATCGACCCGGTCAAGCTTGCCGCGCGCGGCGTGACGGCTGCCGAGGTGCTGACCGCCATCAACGACAGCAACTTCCTGTCGGCGCCCGGCAACACCGAGAACGAATACGTCGTCTCCTCGATCACCGTGCGCTCGACCTTGCAGACGCCGGAGGCTTTTGCCGCCCTGCCGCTGCGCTCCAAGGATGGCAATGTGGTCAGGCTGCGCGACGTGGCGCGCGTCGAGCTTGCCGCGGCAAGCACCGACACCCGGGTGAGCTTCAATGGCAAGCCCGGCACCTTCCTTGCCATCTTCCCGACGCCGGCCGCCAATCCGCTGACCACGGCGGCGGCGATCCACAAGCTGGTGCCGACGATCCAGGAGACGCTGCCGCAAGGCATGTCGATCGAGGTCGTCTACGATTCCACCGAGCAGATCAGCGCCTCGATCGAGGAAGTGTTCAAGACCATCGGCGAGGCGGTGGCCATCGTCATCGTCGTCATCCTGCTCTTCCTCGGCTCGTTCCGCTCGGTGATGATGCCTATCGTCACCATTCCGCTGTCGCTGATCGGCGTCTGCTTCCTGCTGTTTGCGGTCGGCTACTCCATCAACCTACTGTCGCTGCTCGCCATGGTGCTCGCCATCGGCCTCGTCGTCGACGACGCCATCGTGGTGGTGGAAAACATCCATCGCCACATGGAAGAGGATCACATGTCGCCGATGCAGGCGGCGTTCAACGGCATGCGCGAGATCCTGTCCGCCATTGTCGCCATGACCATCACGCTGGCCGCCGTGTTCGCCCCGCTCGCCTTCACCGGCGGCCTCACCGGCGCGCTGTTCCGCGAATTCGCGGTGACGCTTGCCGGCTCGGTGGTGCTTTCGGGCATCATCGCCATCACCATCACGCCGATGATGTCGGCGCGCATCCTCAAGGCAGGCTCGCACAGCCGTTTCCAGCGCATTGTCGACGGCACTTTCGGCCGCGTCGAGCGCGTCTACGAGAGGATGGTCACCAGCTCGCTCAGAAACCGTCCGGTGACGCTGCTGATCGTGGTCGCGCTGGTCGCGCTCACCGGCTTCATGTTCACCAAGACCTCGAGCGAACTGGCGCCGGAGGAGGATCAGGGCTTCCTGCTCTCGATCGTGACCGCGCCGCGCTATGCGACCTCGGATTATACCGAGACCTACGTCAATCAGATCCTCGGCCTGGTCAGGGACATCCCCGAGACGCGCGCGCAGTTCTCGGCCGTCGCCTTCGGCGGCGCCACCAACGGCGCCTTTGTCGGCTTCGCCTTCAAGGACTGGGCCGAGCGCAGCCGCAGCTCGAAGGAGATCCAGGAGGACATCACCGGCCGGCTTGCCAAGGTGGCCGGCGTCGAGGCATTCGTCTTCGCGCCGCCGACGCTGCCCGGTTCGGGCGGCGGCCTGCCGATCTCCTTTGTGGTGCGTTCCACCGGCGACGCCTCCGAAGTCTACCAGGCGGCCGAGGATATCAAGAACAAGGCGCAGGCCTCCGGCCGCTTCATCGTCGTGCAGAACTCGATGTCCTATGACGCGCCGCAGGTGACGGTCACGATCGACCGCGACCGCGCGGCGGCTCTCAACCTACCGATCGCCGATATCGGCCGCACGCTGACGCTGCTCGTCGGCGGCGCCGAGGTGGCGCAGTTCGACCGTGACTCCAACAGCTACGACATCATCCCGCAGGTGCCGCAGGAATTCCGCGACAACCCGGAAAAGCTGTCGCAGTATTTCGTCCGCAGCGCCTCGGGCGACATGGTGCCGCTGTCGGCGGTGGTGAAGATTTCCACCAACGCGGCGCCCGCCGCGATCGAGCAGTTCAACCAGCTGAACTCGGCGACGATCTCGGCCCTGCCGCTGCCCGGTGTCACAACCGGCGACGGGCTGAAGGCGATCGAGGACATCGCCAAGGAGACGCTGCCCGAAACCTTCTTCGTCGACTATGCCGGCCAGTCCCGGCAGGAGAAGGAGCAGGGCAACACCATCATGATCGCCTTCGCCGCGGCCGTGCTCGTCATCTACCTGGTGCTGGCGGCGCAGTTCGAAAGCTTCCGCGACCCGCTGATCATCATGATGGCGGTGCCGCTGTCGATCTTCGGCGCCATCGTGCCGCTCAATATCGGGCTCGGCACGCTCAACATCTACACCCAGGTCGGCCTGATCACGCTGATCGGCCTGATCACCAAGCACGGCATCTTGCTGGTCGAGTTCGCCAACCAGCTGCGCGAGCTGCATGGCATGCGTCGGCGCGACGCGATCGTCGCTTCGGCCAAGGTGCGGCTGCGGCCGATCCTGATGACCACGGCGGCGATGGCGCTCGGCGTCGTGC
>NZ_RZOS01000175.1:0-11226 GCF_004022605.1 Mesorhizobium sp. M4B.F.Ca.ET.089.01.1.1 | reverse complement strand
GGCAAGGCCTCCGCTCCGCGGCGCAAATCGGCATAGGAGGCCGCAGCCATGGCCAGCCTCGAGCAGTATCGGGCCAAGCGCGATTTCAGGAAGACCGCCGAGCCGGCCGGCAAGCTGTCGCGGAGCGGCAAGAAAGCCGCCGGCATCTTCGTCATCCACAAGCATGCCGCGACCAGGCTGCACTACGACCTGCGCCTCGAGCATGACGGCGTGCTGTGGAGCTGGGCGGTGACGCGCGGCCCGAGCCTCGATCCGCACGAGAAGCGGCTGGCCGTGCATGTCGAGGACCACCCGATCGACTACGCGCCGTTCGAAGGCACCATCCCCAAGGGCGAGTATGGCGGCGGCTCGGTGATCGTCTGGGACGAGGGCAAATGGATTCCGGAAGGCGATCCGGCCAAAGCGATGAAGAAGGGCCATATCGGCTTCGAGCTGGAAGGCCACAAATTGCATGGCCGCTGGCATCTCGTGCGGCTGAAGCCGCGCTCCGGCGAAAAGCGCGACAACTGGCTGCTGATCAAGTCCGACGATGCCGCCGCGCGTCCCGGCGAGGACATCCTGAAGCAGGAGCCGAAATCGGTGAAATCCGGCCTGACGATCGAGGAGGTCGGCGAGGGCAAGACGGCCAAGGGCGCGAAGCCGAAAGTCTGGCACTCCAACAAGCCGGCAGCAGCCGGCAAGGCAAGAGCCGGGCCTGCCAAGCGGCTGGAGTTCATCGAGCCGCAGCTCGCCACGCTGGAGAAGGATGCACCTTCCGGCGACGACTGGCTGCACGAGGTGAAATTCGACGGCTATCGCATGCAGGCGCAGATCGCCGGCAGCGAAATGAGGCTGCTGACCCGCGCCGGCCTCGACTGGACCTCAAAATTCGACGGTCCGGTCACCGCCGCGCTTGCCGGCCTCAAATGCCGCGACGCCATCATCGATGGCGAGATCATCGTTTTGGCCGACAGCGGCGTGTCGTCCTTCGCCCTGCTGCAGGCCGATCTCTCGGCCCGCCGCGCCGATCGCTTCGTCTACTACGCCTTCGACCTGATGCGCCTCGACGGCAAGGACCTGCGCCGCGAGCCGCTGGTCGAGCGCAAGCAGGCGCTGGCGGAACTGCTCGGCGAGCAGCCGCAGGATTCGGCGCTGCGCTTCAGCGACCATTTCCACGAGCCGGGCAAGGTCATGCTGCAGCATGTCTGCCGCATGGGTCTCGAAGGCGTGGTTTCCAAACGCGCCGACGCGCCTTACCGCAGCGGCCGCGGTCTCAGCTGGGTGAAGTCGAAATGCACGCTGCGGCAGGAATTCGTCATCGGCGGCTACCTGCCCTCGGACAAGACCGGGCGCGGCCTGCGCTCGCTGCTGGTCGGCTATCATGAGGGCGGCAAGCTGCACTATGCCGGCCGCGTCGGCACCGGCTTTTCCGGCAAGATGGCCGCCGACCTCAAGAAAAGACTCGACGGACTCACCGCAAAAACGTCGCCCTTCTCCGCCGCCGTGCCGAAGGGCAAGGGGCTGGTCTGGGTCGAGCCCGATCTTGTCGGCGAAGTGGAGTTCCGCAGCTGGACCTCGGACCGTATAATACGTCACGCCTCGTTCCAGGGGCTGCGCGAAGACAAGCCGGCGGAGGAAGTCGTGCAGGAGAAGCCCAGTAAGGCCGCCGGCAAGGGCGCGACCGAGACGAAGGCGGCGCCAAACGCTGCGTCAGCCAAGACCTCGGTGAAGCTCTCCCACCCGGAGAAGCTCTTATGGCCCGACGAGAAGGTCTCCAAGCAGGATCTGCTCGACCATTACGCGCTGGTCTGGCCGCGCATGGAACAATTCGTCGTCAACCGGCCGCTCAGCCTGGTGCGGGCGCCGGACGGAATCGGCGGCCAGCGCTTCTTCCAGAAACACGCCTCGCCCGGCATGAGCGACAAGATCGCCAGGATGAAGGATCCGACCGATGGCGAGGAGATCCTCTACATCAAGGATTTCGACGGCATTGCCGCGCTGGTCCAGTACGGTGTCGTCGAGGTGCATATCTGGGGCTGCACGATCGATGCGCTGGAAAAGCCCGACCAGATCATTTTCGACCTCGATCCCGATGAGGGCGTCGACGTCAAGGCGGTGCGCGAGGCGGCGCTCGACATCCGGGGCAAGCTGGACGAGCTTTCGCTCCCCAATCTGGTCAAGACCTCCGGCGGCAAGGGCTATCACGTGCTGGTGCCGCTGAAGCCGTCGGCGGATTGGGACGAGGTCAAGGACTTCGCCCATGATTTCGCCCGCGCGCTGGAGCAGGCTTCGCCCGACCGCTACACCGCGACGCTGTCGAAGAAGGCGCGCACCGGCAGGATCTTCGTCGACTATCTGCGCAACGGCCGCGGCTCGACCACGGTCGCGCCTTACTCGTCGCGCGCCAAGAAGGGCGCCACCGTGTCGATGCCGGTGACCTGGCCGGAACTCGAGAAGGGGCTGGCGCCCAACGCCTTCCCGCTCGGCGATTCCACCACGCTGGAGCAGTTGAAGAAGGCCGATCCATGGAAGGATTTCTTCAAGCTGGGCAAGGTTTTGAAGCGGAGCTAGCTGGCGCAACGAGCGTCGTGATCCTTCGCCCCTCTGTCCCGCCGGGCATGTTACGCTATGCACACATCTTCTGTGACTGGCGCGACTGATCAGGGCCGAGGTTTGATTGCCACGTGGTTCCCCCAATCCGTCGCTGCTTCGCAGCGCCACCTTTCCCCCCTCCGGAGGGAAAGGAAGGGAGCATTGCTGGACGAGCGTTGGCGGCAAAAGAGCCTGGCGTCTTTCCTCTACCCCGTCGATCGGGGGAGAGGTGGCTCGGCGAAGCCGAGACGGAGTGGGGGTCGACCAGCGCTACATTAGACAATGCACGCGCCAAGCTGCCATGCACGCTATCGCCAAGACCAGCAGCCTACGCCAGAAACACGTTCTCGAATTCCCGCTTTCCCGCCGGCGAGAATACCACCGCGCGGCTGCCCTTTTCGCGCCGCGCCCATTTCTCGGCGATGATCTTGTCGAGGATTGCGGCGCCCAGCGTGCCCGCGAGGTGCGAGCGCCTGACGCTCCAGTCGAGGCAGGCACGGCACACCGGCCGCCTGGCCTTGGCCTCGACATCGATGCCGAGCGCGGAAAAATGCGAGGCCGCCGCCGGGCCAAGCCTGATCTCGCTGTCGTCGCGCAGCAACACCTCCCTGTCGATCAGGCGGTCGAGCATCGCCACCGCCTGCTCGCCGGCGAGATGGTCGTAGCAGACCCGCGCCACCCGCATCGCCGCGTCTCGTGGCCCCGGCCGCACGCGCTTCGGGCCGACCGCTTCGGCGACGCCGATGATCGCCTCGATCATGCCGGCGACTTGCGGCCCGGCGAGCCCGTAATAGCGATGCCGTCCCTGGCTGGCCAAGCTCAGCAGTCCGCCCTCCATCAGCTTCGACAGATGCGAGGAGGCGGTGGGCAGCGACACGCCGGCCTCCAGCGCCAGCTCGGAGGCGGTCAACGCCGTGCCGCCCATCAGCGCGGTGAGCATGTTGGCGCGGGCCGGATCGCCGACCAGGCTGGCGATGCGGGCGATATCGGGTCCTTCACGCATAGTTCGATCCTTGTCGAAGCATTCCTGCGAGGAAATCACTATTGTCGGTTCAGTTCAAGGAGCGGACGACCATTGAGGCGCCCACTCCTGACATGAAGCTGACTAGCATGCCGACGGAAGCGATGTTTCGACCGCGCTCGAACTGTCGTCGCCGAAAAATCAACCTGATGAGGAGACCGCCATGACCATCACCTGCTTCATCCGCTACGAGATCGATCCGTTCGGCAAGGCGGCCTTCGAGGACTATGCGCGTGCCTGGGGCCAGGCCATCCCGCGCTGCGGCGCCGACCTCATCGGCTACTTCGCGCCGCACGAGGGGTCGGCGACCACGGCCTTTGCCGCCTACAACATCGACAATCTCGCGGCCTACGAGGCCTACCGCGCCCGGCTTGCCGCCGACCCGGCCGGCAAGGCGAACTACGAGTTCGCCCGGCGCGAGAAGTTCATTCTCAAGGAGGACCGCATCTTCCTGAAGCTGGTGTCGGGCCCGCACGGACCGCGGCAATTGTTCCGGACCGACGTCACGGTCAAGGAAGGGATAGAGGCATGATCGCCGTCATCTTCGAGGTCGAGCCGGCGGCGGGCCGGCGCGAGGCCTATCTCGGCATCGCCGCCGAGCTCCGGCCCCTGCTCGACGGCATCGACGGATTCATCTCGATCGAGCGCTTCCAGAGCCTTGCCGATCCGAACCGCGTGCTGTCGCTGTCCTTCTGGCGCGACGAGGAGGCGGTGAAGGCCTGGCGCAACACCGAGGAGCACCGGCAGGCGCAGCAGGCCGGCCGTGGCGGAATCTTTGCCGGCTACCGTCTGCGCATCGCCCACGTCGTGCGCGACTACGGCCTGACGGAGAGGGCCGAGGCGCCGGCGGATAGCAGGGCGGCGAATGGGTGAAACTCCCCTTCTCCTTGTGGGAGAAGGTGTCGCCGAAGGCGACGGATGGCTCTAAGCATTCCCGATCAGCACGCCGGCCGTGAACACCAGCGCGCCGCCCAGCACCACCTGGAAGGCGGCGCGCCAGAACGGTGTCTGCATGTAGCGGTTCTGCACGAAGGCGATCGCCCACAGTTCGAAGAACACCACCACGGCGGCGACCGCCGTCGCCGTCCAGAAGAACGGGATGAGATAGGGCAGCGCGTGGCCGAGACCGCCGAGCGTCGTCATGATGCCGACGGTCAGCCCGCGTTTGATCGGCGAGCCGCGGCCGGACAGCTTGCCGTCGTCGGACGCGACCTCGGTGAAGCCCATCGAGATGCCGGCGCCGATCGAGGCGGCAAGCCCGACCAGGAAGGTCTGGAATGTGTCGTGCGTGGCGAAGGCAGCGGCGAAGATCGGCGCCAGCGTCGACACCGATCCGTCCATCAGCCCGGCCAGTCCCGGCTGCACATAGGTGAGGATGAACTGCCGCTGCTCGGCCGTCGCCTCCTCGATCTTGATCTCGCCCGGGACATGCTCCTGTTCCAGTTGATGCGCCGAGCTCTCATGGCCCTGCTCGGCCACCGCCAGTTCGTCGAGCAGTTTGCGGGTCGAGGCATCGGTGGTGCGCTTGGCGGCCTCGACATAGAAGCGGTAGGCCTGCTGTTCCATCGCCTCGGCCTGCCGGCGCACGGTCTCGATGCCGAGCGGCCTGACCAGCCAGTCGGGCTTGCGCTCGTAATAGCCCCTGACATGCTCGCGCCGGATCAGCGGAATGCGCTCGCCGAAACGCTTGCGGTAGAGCTCGATCAGCGAATCGCGGTGGCCGTCCTCTTCCTCCGCCATCGCCTCGAACACCTTGGCCGATTGCGGAAAATCTTCCGCCAGCCCGTCGGCATAGGCGCGGTAGATGCGCCCGTCATCCTCCTCCGACGATATGGCCAGCGCCAGGATCTCCTGCTCGGAGAGCGAATCGAAGGAACGACGGCCGAAGCCGAAAACACGTGAAAGCATGAGCATGTCACTCTAGATTAGAATTATTCTAAACTAGGGTTTGACCCGTTGCCGGTCAATCGCGCATCGCCCGCGGGAACAAAATTTGTTGATCCGGTGAGGCCTTCATTGTTGCCGAACGTTCACCTATATAACCGAACCTAAGCCGAAAGAAAGGAATTCCCGGATGTCGCCGAAAGAGCATGCGCACGCCTTTGATCCGAAACCCGTCCTCGATCTCATCGCTAGCATCGAGGCCGACCTGCAGCGCCTGAAAGGCCTGGTCGAGCAGCAGGTCGAGAAATTCGATCCCGCCAATCCGCACAACAAGGCTCCCGACGGCAAGCTGACGGAAGAGGGCGTCGAGTGCTGCTACCGCATGTTCGACGACGGCAAGTCGCGCTATTCGGTCGCCCAGCAGATGAAGATCTCGTTCGCCGCCGCCACCCACCGTTTCAACGCCTGGCGCAAGCTCGGCGGCAGCAAGAGGCAAAGGACGCTGTTGGGGTGAGAGGCGGCCACTTGCCACCCTCGGCGCCGCCCCTCTGCCCTGCCGGGCATTTCTCCCCGTATAGTGACGGGGAGAAAGGGCTGGCCGTAGCCTCTGCGCCATTCTTGCAACGTTGGTGATCGGCGAAAGCCGCGATGATAGCACCCTCTCCCCGTCACCATACGGGGAGAGGACACCGGCAGGCAGGTGAGGGGCGGCGCCAACGGCAGCTATGATCCGCCAACCTTGTAACCATCACATTTTTTCGTTGGCGCGCCGCGGCCTTTTCCGTGCACCATGAGCGATCTGTTTGCTCAAGGCCGCGCCCATGACCGTCCCTCCCGGCATCGCCGATATCCGCAACGCCGCCACGCGCCTCTCCGGCTTGATCGTCGAGACGCCGCTGATCGAATCGCCGGAGCTCAACAAGCGCTTCGGCGGCCGCATCCTGTTCAAGCCGGAGACGCTGCAGCGCACCGGCTCGTTCAAATTCCGCGGCGCCTACAACAAACTGTCGTCGCTGGGCGAGGCGGAGCGCGGTCGCGGCGTCGTCGCCTTCTCCTCGGGCAATCACGCGCAGGGCGTCGCCGCTTCCGCCGCGATGTTCGGCGTCAAGGCGGTCATAGCCATGCCGGCCGACGCGCCGGCGATGAAGATCGGCAATGTCCGCAAGATGGGCGCCGAGGTGGTTCCGTTCGACCGCTTTCGCGATGACCGCATGACGGTGGTTCGTCCCTGGCTTGACAAGGGCATGGCGCTGGTTCCTCCCTTCGACGATCCGGCCATCATTGCCGGCCAGGGCACGATCGGCCTCGAGCTGATGGCTCAGGCCAGGGCTCTCGGCGTCAGCCTCGACGCGGTCGTCATTCCCTGTGGCGGCGGCGGCCTGTCGAGCGGCATTTCCGTTGCCGTCAAGGATGCTTCGCCCGGCACCGGCGTGTGGGCCGCCGAGCCGGAACATTTCGACGACACCCGCCGTTCGCTGGCCAGGGGCGAGAGGGTCGCCAACGAGCCCGGCCACACCTCGATCTGCGACGCCATCCTCACCGCCGAGCCCGGCGCCATCACCTTCGAGATCAACCGCAAGAACCTCGCCGGCGCCGTCGCCGTGTCCGACAAGGCGACGGCGCAGGCAATGCGCGACGCCATGGCGTTCCTGAAGCTGGTGGTCGAGCCCGGCGGCTGCGTGGGTCTCGCCGCGCTCTCGTCCGGCGAGATCGATCTCGCAGGCAAATGCGTCGCTGTCGTGCTCTCCGGAGGCAATGTCGATTTCGGCACTTATGCGGAGATCATGGCGGCGGCTTAGGGGGCTGCCGGCATTGGACGCCTGGGTCGTTCGATGGAGCCGTCAAAGCAAAAACGTCTTGCCGACCACGGATGGAGCGACCGTCTCGCCATAGGCGGCCGCGAGCGCGCTCACGGCGCGCCAGCCCGTGCAATGCCCGGGCGATATCAGCTGCAGGTCGAACTGGGCCAGCGCTTCGACCGTCTCGGGGATGATCGGCTCGGTCACCCCCGAGAGGTGGAAGCCGCCGAACACGCCGTAGGGCGGAATTTCCGGAAACCGAGCCCGGGCGTGGGTCAGGACGTTGATCAGGCCGGCGTGCGAGCAGGCGGTGAAGACGATTTGCCCCTTGCCGGCCACGTTGATTGCCAAATAGCGCTCGTCCGGCATCACTTCGTCCGGTTCCCAGTTGCCTGCGGCGGTCTGGCGATACTGGCCAGGAAAGCCGCGCTCGAACCGGGTCACGCGTGGGATCTCGCCGCTGACATAGAACGTCTCGTCAAGAAGCAACTGCTCGTCGCGGGTGACGATGACATCGGCGCCGCTCCCGGACAGGACCTCCACGCTCGGCACCAGTTCCATCGGCCGAAACTGCCCATCGGCGGATTTGGTCGCCCGCAAGGCGAACATGTCGGGATGCATGTAGGTCGGGACGGGCCGCCCGCCATTGCCCATCGTGATCATCTGCAGGGCGCGCGGCATTGCGCCCGCGTGATCCCAGTGCCCATGCGACAGCATTACCGCCCCAACCTGCCCGAGATCGACGCCGAGCCTGACCGCGTTGCGCTCGAACGCCCATTCCTCGGGCCCGGTGTCGAACAGCAGCGTGCGGTTGGCCGATGCCGTCCGGACGGTGATCAGGCAGGAAAGCCCATGCGCGGCGCAGCACAGGCATTTGCCGGACAGCCATGGCATGCCGCGACGGCGAAGGCGGGCGAACTCGGTCTCGACGAAGCCGGGGCTCGACGACAGGCTGTCCGTCGCGTTGTCGACGAGAAAGATGACCTCTGCCGTATCGACGACCCTCATCGGACCAGCTCTGATGATACAGGAACCCCCACTCTATCGCATTCGGGCAGTCCGGCACAGCCGCGACAGCGTACGGAGCCCATGCCTTGCTGGACCTAGTCCAGCGTCCGCCTGAACCGCACCAGCGCCACGCCGGCGAACAGCGCCACGAACAGCACCAGCCAGCCGATCTCGGTCGCCACCGCCGGCAGCTCGGCGCCCTTCAGCATCACCGCGCGGATGATGCGCAGGAAATGCGTCAGCGGCAGGATCTCGCCGAACAGCTGCGCCCAGCCCGGCATGCCGCGATAGGGGAACATGAAGCCCGACAGCATGATCGAGGGCAGGAAGAAGAAGAAGGTCAGCTGCAGCGCCTGCATCTGCGTGCGGGCGATGGTCGAGATGGTGTAGCCGAGCAGCACCAGCGCCAGCACGAAGATCAGCACGGCGGTCAACAGCAGCGAGATCGAGCCGGTGAACGGGATGGTGAACAAGAGCTTCGCCGCCGCCAGCACCACCACCACCTGCACGGCGCCGACCACCAGATAGGGCAGCACCTTGCCCATCATGATCTCGAGCGGGCTGGAGGGCATGGCGAGCAGGTTCTCCATCGTGCCGCGCTCGGTCTCGCGCGTCAGCGCGATCGACGTCATCATCACCATCGTCATCTGCAGGATGACGCCGAGCAGGCCGGGCACGATGTTGTATTGCGAGATGCCCTCGGGATTGTAGCGCCGGTGCACCACCACTTCGAGCTGGCCCTTGGCGGTTTCCGCCGCCGCCTCCTGCATGCCGCGCGCCCGAAGCAGCGCCTGGTTGGCGACCGTGCCCAGCGTCGAGATGGCGCCGCTCGCCACCGCCGGGTCGGTGGCGTCGGCTTCGATCAGGATCTGCGGACTGTCGCCGCGCTCGACGCGGCGGGCGAAATCGGCGGGAATGGTGACGACGAAGGCGACGTCGCCGCGCGACATCAGGAACTCGGCCTCGGCGGCACTTTGCGCGACATGGTCGAAGCGGTAGTAGCCGGTGGTCTGCAGCGCCGAGACCATGGCCCGCGTGTAGGGATCGCTGCTCGTCGCCACCAGCGCCGCCGGCAGGCTCTTCGGATCGTTGTTGATGGCATAGCCGAACAGCACCAGCTGCATCAGCGGCACGCCCAGCATCATGGCGAAGGTGATGCGGTCGCGCCGCATCTGGATGAACTCCTTGATCAGCAGCGCGCCGAGCCTGGCGAAGGAGAACAGGGCGCTCATCCTGTTTTTCATCCCATATTGTCCTTCGAGCCGGCCATGAACTGGATGAACACGTCCTCGAGGCTGGTTTCGCCCGGCGTCACCGTCACGCCCTTGTGCTGCTTCTCGACATCGGCGAGCGCCGCCTTGAGCGCCTGTTTGTCGGAGCCGACGACATGCAGCGTCGCGCCGAACGGCGCCACCTGGTCGACGCCGGCGCGGCCCTGCAGCGCCTCCGCGACCTGGTCGAGACGCGGACCCTGCACCACGAAGGTGGTGAGCCCGGCATTCTTCACCACCTCTTCCACCGTGCCGGTGGCCAGCATCTTGCCGTAGGAGATGTAGCTGATGCGGTGGCAGCGCTCGGCTTCGTCCATGTAATGGGTCGAGACCAGCACGGTCAGGCCGCCGCTCGCCAGCCGGTGGATCTCGTCCCAGAATTCGCGCCTCGCCTTGGGATCGACGCCGGCCGTCGGCTCGTCGAGCAGGAGCAGCTTCGGCTTGTGCATGATGCAGGCGGCGAGCGCCAGCCGCTGCTTCCAGCCGCCCGACAGCGTGCCGGCGAGCTGGCTGCGGCGCGTCGTCAGGCCAAGCTCCTCCAGCGTCCGCGCCACATGCTCCTCGACCGGTCTCAGTTGATAGAGCCGCGCCACGAATTCGAGGTTCTCGCCGATCGTCAGATCTTCGTAGAACGAGAATTTCTGCGTCATGTAGCCGACTTCGCGCTTGATGCTGAGCGAGTCGGTGCGGATGTCGAAGCCGAGCACCGTGCCCTCGCCCTCGTCCGGCGTCAGCAGCCCGCACATGATGCGGATGGTCGTCGTCTTGCCGGAGCCGTTCGGCCCGAGAAAGCCGACGATCTCGCCTTCGGCCACCGTCATCGTCACATGGTCGACGACGGTCTTGTTGCCGAAGCGCTTGACCAGGCCATGGACGTCGATGACGTTCATTTTCCGGCATCCGCCAGGTCGACGTCGACGATCTGCCCGGGCTGCAGCGGGCCGGCATCGCCCTCGGGCCGCGCCTCGACCAGGAAGACCAGCTTCTGCCGGTTCTCCAGCGAATAGATCACCGGCGGCGTGAACTCCGGGTCCGGCGACACATAGCTGACGCGCGCTTTCAGCTCGGGCCCGCAGCCGTCGCAATGAACGCTGAGCAGCGCGCCGACCTTGACCGATGAGAAGGCGCTTTCCGGCACATAGACGCTCAGCTTCACGGCACCGTCCGGCAGCAGGGAGACGACCGGAGCGGTCGGGCCGGCGGTGTCGCCCGGATTGCGGATCACGTCGTTGACGCGGCCGGGCGAGGGCGCCGTCAGCACGCGTTTCGACAGCCGCCACTGAGCCTGTTCCAGCGCCGACTGCGCCTGCTTGACCTGGTTGTCGGCGGCCTTGATCGTCTCGGGCCGCGCCGGCAGTCCGCCGACGGCGAGGTTGGCCTCGGCCTGGCCGAGCTGCGCGTTGGCTGTCTCCAGCGCGGCCGACGCCGTGTCGTAGTCGGCCTGGGTGCCGGTGCCGCGCTTGTAGAGATCGCTGGCGCGATCATAGCGGCGCTTGGCGTCGGCGGCCTGCGCCCTGGCCATGTCGACTTGCGCCTTGAGCACGGCGATCTCTTCCGGGCGCTTGCCGACTTGCAGGTCGGCAAGCTGCGCCTCGGCCTGGGCAAGTGCTGCCTCGGCCTGCGCCACGGCGATCTTGGCGTCGGCGCTCTCCAGCGTCACCACGGACGCGTC
>NZ_RZOS01000174.1:0-11254 GCF_004022605.1 Mesorhizobium sp. M4B.F.Ca.ET.089.01.1.1 | reverse complement strand
CTGCCTGGCCAAGCGCCTGCGGCCGATGTTCTGCAAGCCAGGCGAGCGCATAGAGCGCCGGCGTCGGATCCGGCGGTTTGCCGCTCCAGTCGCGGATCGCCTCGCGGCCGAGCTCGGCCGAAAGCCGCGCCACTTGCGGGCGGGCGCGCTCGTCCAGCCACAGGATCGCCGGGATGAGCGGCTTGCCGGCAGCGTCGATCAGGGTGAACGTCTCGCGCTGGTGGGCGATGGAAATCGCCACCACGCGCGAGCCGCCGACCTTGCCTGCGACCTGCTTCAGCGCGGCAAGCAGCGCCGCCCACCAATGCTCGGCGTCCTGTTCGAAATGGCCGGGCGCAGGGTTGGACAGCGGGTAGGTTTCGCGCGCCTGGAACAGTTCCGCCCCGTTCCGCGCGAAAGCGATCGCCTTCACGGCCGTCGTCGAGGCGTCGATCCCGATTACGACATCGTCCATCAGGCGGGGATCCGGGAGGTCAGGCGGCGTTGGTGACGAACCGTCCGTCCGACTGGTCGAGACGACGGCGGATCTGGGTTATCACCATCGAATCGTCGGGTACACAGTTTTCATAGGTGAGGAAGTCGCCGGCCTTCACTGGCTTCACCACCTTGGCGCGTTCGGCGAGCCCGAGCGGCAGTGCCCCCCTGGCGCGCGCGTCCTCCCATGTCATGGCGAAGCCGCGATAGTCGTTCTCGCCGATCATGCCGAGCGACTGGCCGGCGCCGAGGTTGCTCTTGGCGACCGCCACGGCTTCCGCCACCGGATGGTCGAGCGGCTCCATGTCGGCGCGCTTGTAGACCACGGCGCGCGCCGCCGACAGCGGCACTTCCAGGCTGGTCAGGTGATAGGGGCGGAAGATCGTGAAATAGGGGCCCTTGCCGACCTTGAGGTCGATCATGCGCTCCAGCACGCGCGGATGCCTGGTCTCGATGATGCAGAACACGCCGGGCGCCACGCCCTTGCCGATCGAATAGTCGACCACGCCCTTGCGATGCAGCACGCCGCCATCCTCGCGCGGACAGAGCACGTTGGCGAGTTCGTCAAGCGTCGCGGTCGGGCCGTGCATGCCCGGCACGTCAGGCACCAGGCCGGTGGCGTTGGCGATCGCCACCATCTCGATCGCCGTCTTCGAGCCGTCGACGAACTCGACCAGCATGCGCGCGTTCATGTTGCGCTCGCTGGCCTCCTTCTCGTAGTCGGCCGGCACGGCGTCGAACTTCAGCGGATTGTTCTTGCCCTTGCCGGCGGCAACGATGTTGAAGCCGAGGCTCTTGGCGAAGCCGATGATCTCCAGCGTGCAGGCGGGCTCGTCGCCGGCGGCGCCGGTGTAGACCACGCCAGCCTTGCGCGCCTCTTCCTTGAGGAAGCGGCCGATGGTGATGTCGGCCTCGACATTGAGCATGACGATGTGCTTGCCGTTCTTCATCACTTCGAGCGCGAACAGCGTGCCGATGTTGGGGTTGCCGGTGGCGTCGATGATGACGTCGATGCGGCCGGCGGCAGCAAGCGCATGCAGATCCTCGGTGACGGCGATCTTGCCGGCCTCGATGGCACGGTCGATGGCAGAGGCGTTGGGCGCCTGGACGATGTCGGAGAGGTCATGGCCGGCAAGCAGCGCCGCGTCGATCGCCGCTTGCGGACGCACCTCGGAAATGGCGCCGATGCGCATGCCCGGCATAAGTGCTACCTGAACGACGATGTCGGTGCCCATCTGCCCGGCGCCGGCGAGACCGATGATGATCGGCCCCTGCTTTTCAGCGCGCTGCAGGAGTTCCGCTGCGAATTGCGGATGGGACATATAGCTTCCTCCGGTCCTTGGCGCGCCGCTGCGCCGGGATGATTATCATGAACATTCCTATTTCCAATTGAAAAATATTTCAACCGGCATTTGGGCAGATGCTGCGGGAATCCGATTTGCAGACGCCGGTGCAGCGGCAATGCCGGACCTTCGATGTCGGCAGGGCGCATTCGTGAGGGATTTTGTCGGGCGTTTTGGGCCAAAATCGACGCCTTCAGCACGAATAGTGCTGAGTGTCTCAACAAGCGCTCAACCTGGAACCGGCGTCGCCGATATGCGGCGGATCTTCATCTTCAGCCGCCGATCTCGAAGAACGGTTTGCCGAGCAGGTCCGGCACCACGTCGATCCCGAGGCCAGGCCCGTCGGGGATGCCCATGCGGCTGCCGGTCACCGGCGGTTTGTTCGAGGCGGTGCGCACCGTCACCCATTCGTGGAAGGCGATGGCGTGCAGCCGCCGCTCCTCCGGTGTCGACAGCGACAGATGCGCCATGGCGGCCGTGTCGATCTCTGCGCCGCCGGTGTCCTCGACCGTGATCATGAAGCCGAGGTCGACTGCGACGTCGCGGATCTGCCGCGTCCTGGTGACGCCGCCCAGCCGCGAGATCTTCAGCGTCAGCCCGTCGGCCGCGCCCCGGCGGTGAATTTCCAGCATCTCCTCCAGCGAGGTGACGGATTCGTCGAGCACCATCGGCTTGTCGAGCATGCGGCGCACCGACATGTTCTCGTCGAGCGTCGTGCAGGGCTGCTCGAACGTGTAGTCGATGGCGCGCGTCGCATCGGCGAACTGGCGCGCCTGGTAGGGTGTCCAGCCGGCATTGGCGTCGCAGAAGATCACCGTGCCCTTTGGTACGGCGGCGGCGACCGTCGTCACGCGCTCGATGTCGTCGCGGACATTGCCGCCGACCTTGACCTGCAGCCGGTGGTAGCCCTCGGCGACGATGCGCCTGGCGAGCGCGGCCATCTGGTCGAGCGTGCCGTGCGTGACGACCCTGTAGAGCTCCGCCGTCTCGCTCTCGCGGCCACCGAGCATCGTCACCAGCGGCACGTCCGCGGCGCGCGCCGCGAGGTCCCAGCAGGCCATGTCGAACGCCGACTTGATGTAGGGATGACCCTTGAACACCGTGTCCATCAGCCGGCCGATGCCGGCAAGGCCGCGCGGATCCTGGCCGATCAGATGCGGCGCGATTTCCGGCACGCCCGCGCGCGTTCCCGCCGGAAACGCCGCCGAGTAGAAATTGCCGAGCGGCGCCATCTCGCCCCAGCCGGTCACGCCGCTGTCGGAGGTGATGGCGACGATCACCGCGTCGAAGCAGTCGGCCACGCGCCCCTTCGACATCCGGTAGGGCCCGTCCACGAAGGGCTGCACGACATGGTAGGCCTTGATGCTGTTGATCTTCACGTTGTCGTCCATTGTCTGCGGGATGATCAGGCGCCTTTCGAGGCGCGCTTTTCGAGGCTGCGCGCATAGGCGAGAAGCTCTTCGAAATCGAGGTCGATATGCTCGCGCGCATGGCGTTGGGCGGCGCGCATGTCGTTGCCCTTGAGCAGGCGCACATAGGTCTCGTGCACATCCTCCGCGGGCACCGGCTCGGCGCGCGCCTGCTGATGCAGCGCGAAATACATCTGCAGCCGGCTGGTGAGGCGCTGCCAGGTTTCCAAAAGCACAGAATTGTCGGCCCATTCGTAGATCAGGCCATGCAATTGCAGCGCCGTCTCGATCTGGCGCGTGGTGTCGAGCGCACGCGTCGCCTGCTTGACCGTCTCGTGGCGGCGGTCGAGCTCGTCGAAGAAGCGCTGGTCGCGCAGCGGCCAGGTGCACTCGATGGCGAATTCATCGAGCACCTTGTTGAGCGAATAGGCGTCGATGATGTCCTTGGCGGTGACATCGATGACGAAGGTGCCGGCGTAGGGAATGCTGGTCAGGATGCCTTCCTGGACCAGCTCGCGCATCGCCTCGCGCAGCGGCGCGCGGCTTACCCGCATCTGTTCGGAAATCCTGAGCTCGTTGAGCTTCTGCCCCGGCTCCAGCTGGCCGGTCAGGATGGCGCGCCGCAACAGCGCGACGATCTCCGCCCTGCGCGTCGTATCCGCGATCGGACTGAAATCCAGCTTCGCCATGCGCCCACTCCGGATGAACCATTGGAAGACAAACAGATTGTCGACAATCTAACAAGAGGCAATTTGCGAATTCCGAAATTTCTGTCGATGGCTCAGGCCGCGCGTCAATCATGGCCGGGGCCGATCTCGAAGCGGGGCGCCTGATCGCGCTGTCGTCGGTCGCGGTGCGCCTCGGCCAGCCCTATTGCGCCTTCATGCTGCCGGCAAAGGCCGAGCGTGCCGACATCGCCGGCTGGTCGCCTTGCTCAACAAAACGGCGCCCTCGACGTGGGAGTCGAGGGCGCCGCGGGACCGGGACTGATGGGGGTTATCAGCTGGCCGGTTTTTGTTGCGGCAACGGCGAGACGGGCATGCCGGGGCCGATCTTCTGCAGGTTGCCGGTGATCACCTGGTCGCCTTCGGCAACGCCGCTCAGGACGGCCACCTGGTCGCCATTGACCGGGCCGAGCGACACCATGCGCTGGTCGACCGTATTGCCCTTGCCGACCACGTAGAGGTACTTGCCGAGCTGGCTGGAGCCGAGCGCCACCTGCGGGACCATCAGCGTGTCGGGCTGCTCCTTCACATGCAGCCGGACACGAACATACTGGCCGGGCAGCAACGAGAACTTCGCATTGCCGATCGTCGCCCGCGCCGTGATGGTGCCGGTCGAATGATCGATCGTGTTGTCGATGAAGGTCAGTTCGCCCTTCTGGCTGGGTTCCGTCTGACCCGGCAACAGAACATCGACGGCGATCGGGCCGGCCGCCTTGGCCGCCTCGATCTCAACCAGATCCGTCTCGCTCGGATTGAAGGTGACGTAGATCGGATCGAGCTGCACCAGCGTGTTGAGCACCGTGCCGGCGACGCTGACCAGCGTGCCGACCGAAGCCTGGTTGCGGCCGATGCGCCCCGGGAACGGCGCCTTGATCTCCGCATAGCCGAGGTTGAGCTCGGCGGTGCGGAGCGCCGCCCTGTCGACCGCAAGCGCCGCCTCGGCCGCGCGCAAGGTGCTGGTGCGCTGGTCGAAGCTGTCCTTGGCGAGGTAGCCGCTCTTGGCGAGCTCGGTGCCGCGACCGAGATTGGAGCGCGCGTAGTCGAGCGTCGCCGTGTCACGCTCGATCTCGGCCTTCGCCTGGTCGAGTGCGGCCTGATAGTCCTCCGGCGCGATCCGGTAGAGCAGGTCGCCCTGCTTGACGTCGCTGCCGTCGGCGGCAGCCTGCTCCTGCAGATAGCCGGGCACGCGGGCCTGCAGCGTGATGCTGCGGATCGACTCGACGCGCGCGGCATAGTCGAGATAGATCGGAATGGTCTTCTTGACGACGTTCACCACCGGCACCGGCATCACGAAGGCCGCCGGCGCGGGCGCCGCGCCGGCCGTGCCGGCATTGAGGCTCAAGCTGCCCATGTCGAGCAGATGGACGCTGGCCATCGAAATTGCGCCGAGCGCCACAGCCGTTCCCAAAGCGATTTTCCATTTACGCATTTTGGTCTCCAAATCCTATTCGGCCGCTTCAGCCAGGCGCAGGGGCGCCGGCTCGGCAGTCGGTTCAATATGCTCTTGTTCATGTTCCGCGGCGGGTTCGCTCCGCTCACGGCGCTCGCGCAACTGCTCGATCACCGCGTAGAAGACCGGCACGAACACCAGCGACAGCACCGTCGCCGCCACCATGCCGCCGAAGACGGTGGTGCCGATCGACTGGCGGCTGGCCGCACCCGCGCCGGTGGCGTACATCAGCGGCAGCACGCCGAGGATGAAGGCGAAGGCCGTCATCAGGATCGGCCTGAGCCTCAGCCGCGCGGCTTCCATCGCCGCCTCGACGATGCTGAGGCCTTCCTCGCGCCGTCGCCTTGCGAACTCGACGATCAGGATCGCGTTCTTCGCCGCCAGGCCGATCAGCATGACGAAGCCGATCTGCGAGTAGACGTCGATCTGCATGCCGCGCAGCAACAGCACCGCGAAGGCGCCGAACAAGGCGAGCGGCACGGCGAGCAGCACCATGAACGGCATTGCCCAGCTTTCATACTGCGCCGCCAGGATCAGGAAGACGAAGACGATTGCCAGGCCGAACACGATCGAGGCGATCGAGCCTGCCTTGAGCTCCTGATAGGTGATGCCGGTCCATTCATAGCCGAAATCCCTGGGCAGGACATTTGCCGCGGCGCGTTCCATCGCCGCCACCGCCTGTCCGGACGAGAAGCCGGGGGCGGCGCCGCCATTGATCAGGGCCGACGCATTGTTGTTGTAGTGGGGCACCGTCTCGGGCCCGACGATCGGCACCAGTTTGCCCAGCGTGCTCAGCGGCACCATGCCGCCCGACGAATTGCGCACATAGAGCCGCGAGATGTCGGCCGCACCGGCGCGCGCATCCTTGTCGGCCTGGATCGTCACCCGGAAGGTGCGGCCGAACAGGTTGAAGTCGTTGACGTAGAGCGAGCCGAGATAGATCTGCAGCGTGTTGAACACGTCGGGCAGGTTGAGGCCGAGGAGCTTCGCCTTGCTGCGGTCGAGGTCGTAGTTGAACTGCGGCGTCGAGGTCGAGAAGGACGAGAACAGCTGCTGCGGATTGAGCTCGGGCTGCTTGCGCGCCTCGGCGAGCAAAGCCTGGGTGACGTCGTTAAGCGCAGCACTTCCGCGACCGGACAGGTCCTCGACCTGGAACTCGAAGCCGCCGGTGGTGCCGAGGCCCGGGATAGAAGGCGGGTCGAAGGAGAGCGCGAAGGCTTCCGGCATTTGCAGCAGCTTGCCGCGCACCTGCTCGACGAGCTTGGAGGCACTCTGGTCGGGCCCGCGCTCGTCCCATGGCTTTAGGATGGCGAACTCCACCGCCGAGTTCGACTGCGCGGCGCTGGTCAGGAAGTTCAGGCCGCTGATCGATCCGACGATGTCGACGCCGGGCGTGTTCTGCAGGATGTCGCGCGCCTTCTCGGCCACCGCATCGGTGCGCTCCAGCGAGGCGCCGTCGGGCAGCTGGATGACGACGAAGAAATAGCCCTGATCCTCGACGGGGAGGAAGGTTGAGGGCAATTTCTGCCAGACGAAATAGGTCGCGACGAGACCGGCCGCGAACAGGCCGAGCATGATCCAGCGCAGCCTGATCAGGATGCGCACGCCGTTCGCATAGGCATGCGACAGCCAGTCGAAGCCAGCATTGAACCAGCGGAACAAGAAGAACTGCGTCTCGCCGCGATGGCGCAGGAATGCGGCACTCAGCGCCGGGCTCAGCGTCAGCGAGTTGAAAGCCGAGATGCCGACGGAGATCGCCACGGTGAGCGCGAACTGGTTGTAGAGCTTGCCCGAGACGCCGGGGATGAAGGCGACCGGAATGAACACCGCCATCAGCACCGCGGTGGTGGCGATGATCGGTCCCGTCACTTCCGCCATCGCCGCGCGCGTGGCTGCCAGCGGTTTGAGGCCGGCCTCGAGCTGTCGCTCGACATTTTCCACCACCACGATCGCGTCGTCGACGACGAGGCCGATCGCGAGCACCATGCCGAGCAGCGACAGCATGTTGAGCGAGAAGCCCAGCATGTACATCACCGCCAGCGTCGCGATCAGCGACACCGGGATGGCGATGGTCGGGATGATGGTGGTGCGCCAGCTTTGCAGGAAGATGAACACCACCGCCACGACCAGCACCAGCGCTTCGCCGAGCGTGATCAGCACGTCATGCATCGAGGCCGACACGAAGCGCGTCGTATCGTAGTGCATTCCGTATTTGACGCCTTTCGGGAAGCGCGCCGACAGCTCCTGCATCTTGTCCTTGACCCGCTGCTGCAGGTCGAGCGCGTTGGAGCCCGGCATCTGGTAGACGGCGAGCACCACCGTCGGGTCCTTGCCGAAGAAGGCGGAGGAGGAATATTGCAATGCGCCGAGCTCGATGCGCGCGACGTCGCGCAAGCGCACCAGCGAGCCGTTCGCCGGGTCGGCGCGCACGACGATTTCGCCGAATTCCTTCGGGTCGCTCAGGCGGCCGACGGCGTTGACCTGCATCTCGAAAGCGGTGCCGGCAGGCGCCGGCGACTGGCCGATCTTGCCGGCCGCCACCTGCACGTTCTGTTCGGCGATCGCGTTCTGCACGTCGACGGCGGTGATGCCGAGATTGGCCAGCTTGTCGGGATCGAGCCAGACGCGCATCGAATAGCGCCGCTCGCCGAAGATCTGCACGTCGCCGACGCCGGGCAGGCGCTTCAGCGGATCGACCACCTGCAGATAGGCGAGGTTGCTCAGCGCCACCGGATCGACCGAGCCGTCCGGCGAGGTGAGGTCGACGATGAGCACGAAATTGGGGTTCTGCTTCTTGATCGTCACGCCGCTTTGGTTGACGATCGCCGGCAGCGAGGATGCGGCCTGCGAGACGCGGTTCTGGACGTCGACGGCGGCGGTGCTCAGCGGATAGCCGACATCGAAGGTGATGGTGATGGTCGAGGAGCCGTCGTTCGAGCTCGTCGACGACATGTAGGTCATGCCCTGCACGCCGTTGATCTGCTGCTCGAGCGGCGTGGTCACGGTGTCGGCCACGACCTGCGCGCTGGCGCCCGGATAGTGGGCGCTGACCACCACCTGCGGCGGCGTGATGTCGGGGAACTGCGAGACCGGCAGTAGGAAATAAGCGATCGCACCGGCGAGCATCATGATGATGGCGATCGCCGATGCGAAAATCGGGCGCTGGACGAAGAAGTTCACCATGACACGCAGGCCTCGTTGAATGCTTTTGCTTCGCCAAACGCGTTGGCGATCCTGGACAACTGCCGGCTGCGCGCCGCGCCTGAATCTTCCAGGAAACGCGGCAGTGCCTTGCGGTCCGGCGCCTGCGTGGCCGCCTTCGAACGCAGCATCGCCTCGAGGCTGCGCGGATCGACCCGGTCCGCCATCATCACCAGCCGGATCATCGGATCCCGGATGGCCTCGTCGATCGTCAGGTCTTTGCGCTTCTGCATAGGAGCGGCTCCTTGCTTGCGGTCCGCATCCAAATGATCGCGAACCGTTTTCTCGTCTTCACCGGCCGAAGCCGCATGACAGGCAGGTTTCTGGCCCTATCTCACTCTGGCAGGACCGATCGGCGGGTCTTGTCGTTGACGCGGAGAGACATAGGTGTTACCAGTAAGTAACATTCCGGAAGTTACAGACCGGTAACACCCTAGTCAAGAGGTGGCCGAGGGTTTTTTGGAAACGAAAGGAGATCATGATGGCAGACGGCGTCGTGGAGCGCTCTCGCCCCCGGGATCGGATCCTGGAGACGGCGCAGGACATGTTCCACAAGCACGGCATCAAGGGTGTTGGCGTCGACGCCATCACCGAGGCCGCCGGCACCAACAAGATGACGCTCTACCGTCACTTCGAATCCAAGGACGACCTGATCATCGAATGCCTGCGCGCCACGGCGGCCAAGGCCGCAGCGATATGGGACGCATTCGAGGCCGAGCACCCGGGCGACAAGCTGGCGCAGCTGCACGCCTGGGTCCGCAAGGTCTCCGAGATGCTCACTGCCGACAGCCGCGGCTGCGACATGGCCAATGCCGCCGTCGAGCTCAGCGAGACCGATCATCCGGCCAGGCGCGTCATCAAGGAGCTGAAGGAAGCCCAGCGCGAACGCCTGGTCAGCCTTTGCCGCGATGCCGGCGTCGGCCAGGCAGAGCTTCTTGCCGATACGCTGTCGCTGCTGCTCGAAGGCGCGCGTGTCTCGATGCAGAGCGTCGGCGCCGAGGGTCCGAGCGCGCAGTTCGTGCGCATGGCGGAAGGGCTGATCGCGTCCTTCAGAGCGCGCTGACAGCAGGGCCCGTCTCCCGTCCGCAACGGCAGGAACAAAAAAAGCCCGCTGCCGGGAGGAGGAGGCAGCGGGCTCGATTTCGAATGCGGCACGGGAGGAGGTGTACCGCATTCACCGTCGGCATCACATCTGGGAGGAGGAGAAGGCCGACACCCGGATATCTACTGATTGCTTAACGATTCGGCAACCATGAAACTTGCATAGCTGATGTGCAGAATTGCCGCACCGTTTGCCAATCATCCGACAAATCTGGATAAAGCAGCCTTGTTGCGGCGCGCTAACCTATTGAACCGGAACGTTTTCCTTGAAGATCAATCGCGGCCCAGTTTGGGCGAGGTAAGGTAGTCGAGCGAGGCTCAGCCGCGGCCCGTTCTGCCTGCGCTCCGCGCGCCGGCCGCGCCAGATCCTGCCCAGCCAGTCGACCAGAACGACGAAGCCGCCCAAGCGTTTGGCGACGTTGCGCACGGAGATCGGCGGCGAATCGGACATGATGAAGGCCGGTTCTTGCAGGGTTGTCAGATCAGGCCGGCCCTGGCGAGGTCGCGCATCAGATGGCTGGCGCCATAGGTCCAGTGCGGGCAATCCGGTGACAGGCGCACACGGTTGACCAGCGCGCCGAGCTTCTCCGACGAGATGGTGACGATGTCGCCGACCTTGTGGGTGAAGCCCTTGCCCTTCTCGCCGCGATCCTTCGACGGTACGAACATGGTGCCGAGATAGAGCGCCAGCCCGTCCGGATACTGGTGATGCGGCCCCATCGCTGCCTTGACCAGCTCCTCCGGCGAGCGGCTGATCTCGGCCATCGAGCTTGCGCCCTCCAGCGCGAACCCGTCCTCGCCCTCGACGCTGAGCCGCACCGTGGCGCGCTTCACGTCGGCGATGGAAAACGTCTCGTCGAACAGCCGGATGAAGGGACCGAGCGCTGCGGACGCGTTGTTGTCCTTGGCCTTGCCCAAGAGCAGCGCCGAGCGCCCCTCGACGTCGCGCAAATTGACGTCGTTGCCGAGCGTGGCGCCGACAATGCGGCCGGTGCTGTCGGCGATCATGGCGATCTCCGGCTCCGGATTGTTCCAGGTGGAGACCGGGTGCAGGCCGACATCGGCGCCGAAGCCGACAGATGCCATCGGCTGGCATTTGGTGAAGATTTCGGCGTCCGGGCCGATGCCTACCTCCAGATATTGCGACCAGGCGCCGCGCGAAATCAGCTTGGCCTTGATCTCCATCGCTTCCGGCGAGCCGGGCTTCAGCTTCGACAGATCGTGGCCTATCAGGCCGGCGATGTCGGCGCGGATGGCATCGGCCTTCTCCGCCGAGCCGCGCGCCTGTTCTTCGATGACGCGCTCGAGCAGGCTGACGACGAAGGTGACGCCGGAAGCCTTCACCGCCTGCAGGTCGGCGGGGGAGAGCAGGAACGGCTTCTTCGCGTCGCGCTCTGCCTCGAAACTGTTGGCGGCGATGTCTTCAAGCGCGCCGATCGGCTTGCCCTTGGCGGAGCGGACATAGCCGGCCGGGTCAGGCAACTCGCAGAGGTCGCGCACGGTTGGAGCGGCGCTCGACGTGATGTCGAAGACCGTGCGCGACCTCTGCGA
>NZ_RZOS01000173.1:0-11318 GCF_004022605.1 Mesorhizobium sp. M4B.F.Ca.ET.089.01.1.1 | reverse complement strand
GCGCAGAACCCGCTAAACCAGACGGCTTCGGCGCTGGTCGACGCGCTGGCGTCGGACAATGGCTTGCCGCAGGCGTTTTCGACCCCCTCCGCGGGTTCCCAACCGCCCGGTTCTGTTGCCGTTCCGACACATATATTGAAGATCGAGCTTCACCCGGCCGAGCTTGGCATGGTCACGGCCAGCTTGCGGCTTTCCGGAGAGCAACTTTCGATCGAGCTGAAGCCCGAAACCCATGACGCACATCGTCGTCTCGCGGCCGACAGCGAGGCGATCGTCAAGTCCCTGCGCGGGCTCGGCTTCGACGTCGATAAGGTCACGGTACTGCAACCTTCGATAGCAACGCCAGCAGCCGCGCGCGTCGACGCCAACAGCTCGCTGCCGATGTCGCCAGGCCGCGAGCAATCCGCCTTTCAGCCCGGCAACTCGAGCGGCAACAATGCCGGCTCCGGCGGTCAGCAGCCGGGAAGGAACAACAGCAATGACACACCGGACAGCGGCCGCGCTGCTTCGCCTGCTCGCGAGCGCACTGGCGACGGCATGTTTATCTAGCGCCGCCATCAGCGCTGCGAGCGCCGCCGCCAACCCTTGCGAACCCGAGATCCTGCGCGCCGCCGACCGCTACGGCGTGCCGGCCGGGATTCTCTATGCCGTTGGCCTTACGGAGACCGGCAAGAGGGGCAGTCTTCAACCTAACGCTATGAATATAGAGGGAAAAGCCATCTTCCCGCGAAGCCGGGCCGAGGCCATGGCGACGTTCGAGGGCGCCCGCCGCGAGGGCAAGACGCTGATCGATCTCGGCTGCATGCAGATCAATCATCATTACCACGCGTCGCACTTTCGCAGTGTCGAAGACATGCTCGACCCGCGCCAGAATGTCGACTACGCGGCGCGCTTCCTGGTCAGCCTGCATGCCCGCCACATGACCTGGTCGATGGCGGTGGCCCGCTATCATGCCGGCCCCGACAACGACCCCGCGCAGAAGGTCTATGTCTGTCGCGTCATCGCCAACATGGTCGCCACCGGCTTCGGCAAATGGACGCCCAACGCCCGCTCATTCTGCAACCCATAGATGCACCTATGTTCCAAGGCGCACGGGGGCTTTCCGGCCTCCCGGCGCTTGCCGCATCGTTCAGCGCGGCGCGCGCCGATGCACTCCGGTACACCCCATACGACCGCGCTTATTTTCGGGTCCCCAAAAAACTCCCAAGAAAATAGCTACAAGAAATGACGGTTGTTCAGGATTCTCGCCACCGGTTACGCCTCCTTCCACGGGGCAAATGAGATGATTCGGAGGGCGGGCCGATGATCGTGATCGTTGACGAGCGTGAGCTCGTAACTGAAGGCTACAGCTCACTTTTCGATCGCGAGGGAGTCGCCAGCGCGGGCTTCGCGCCCAGCGAGTTCGGCGAATGGGTGAGCTCCGCGGCCGACACCGATCTGCGCTCTGTCAGGGCCTTCCTCATCGGCGACTGCCGCGAGGGCGCGATCTCGCCGCGCCAGATCCGCGACCGCACCGGCGCTCCGGTCATCGCGCTCAGCGAACAGCACTCGCTGCAAAACACGCTGCGGCTGTTCGAGAGCGGCGTCGACGACGTCATCCGCAAGCCGGTTCACATCCGCGAGATCCTGGCGCGCATCACCGCCATTCGCCGCCGGGCGCATGAGGACGTGACCTATACCGAAGTCGGTTCGATGCGCATCTTCATGGACGGCCGCGATCCCGAGATCGACGGCGAGCCGCTGCCTCTGCCGCGCCGCGAGCGCCGCATCCTCGAATATCTGGCCAGCAACCGCGGCCGACGGGTCACCAAGACCCAGGTCTTCAACGCCATCTACGGCATCTTCGACGAGGAGGTCGAGGAGAACGTGGTGGAAAGCCACATCAGCAAGCTGCGCAAGAAGCTGCGCGAAAAGCTCGGCCATGATCCGATCGATTCCAAGCGCTTCCTCGGCTACCGGCTGGTGTTCTGATGGCCGAAATCCGCGCCAGCCTCGCGCAAGACAAGCGGCATAGGCTCGCGGCCACTGTCATGGGCCCCACCGTCGTGGGTATTGAGGAGACGTTTCGATGAGCCTCTACGGAATGATGCGGACCGGCGTCTCCGGCATGAACGCGCAGGCCAATCGCCTGTCCACGGTCGCCGACAACATCGCCAACTCCGACACCACGGGCTACAAGCGCTCCTCCGCCGAATTCTCGACGCTGATCATGCCGGGCACCGGCGGCGCCTACAATTCGGGCGGCGTCACGACGACGATCCGCTCCGCCATCAGCTCGCAAGGCGTGCTGCAATACACCACCTCGGTATCCGACCTTGCCGTAAACGGCGATGGCTTCTTTGTCGTGCAGGATCCGAGCGGCACGCCCTATCTGACCCGCGCCGGCGCCTTCGTCGCCGACGCCCAGGGCAGGTTGGTCAATGCCGCCGGCTATCAGCTGATGGCCTACAGCTACGCCAATGGCGATCCGGCGGCGACGGCCAACGGTTTCGAGGGCCTGGAGCCGGTGCAGATCTCCGACCAGGAAATGACCGCGACGCCGAGCACCGAAGGCGTCTTCAGTGGCAATCTGCCGGCGGGTGCCACCCCGCCTGCGGGCGCCTTGCCGTCCAGCAACAGCGCGACGGCTGAATACACCTCGAAGTCGTCGCTGGTCGCCTACGACAATCTCGGCAACAAGGTGCTGCTCGACGTCTATTTCACCAACACCGGCTCAGGCGCCTGGGAGGTCTCGGTCTTCGATCAGTCCAAGGCCACGGCCGGCACGTCCTTCCCCTATACCGGGGGCGCGCTGGCCTCGGCCAACCTGACCTTCGACACCACCACCGGCAAGCTCACCGGCGCCACCACTGGCATCTCCTTCACCGTGCCGAACGGCTCCACCCTCGACCTCGACATGTCGAAGCTGACCCAGCTCGGCACCGGCTTCACGGTTTCCGAGGCCGAGGTCAACGGCAACGCGCCGAGCACGATCGAGAAGATCCAGATCGGCCAGGACGGCATCATCTACGCGCAGTATGAGGACGGCTCCACCAAGCCGCTCTACAAGATCCCGCTGGCCGACGTGACGAGCCCGGACCGGCTCACCGCCCTGCCCGGCAACGTCTACGCGCAGAGCACCGATTCAGGCGCGGTGCGCATCGGTTTCGCCAATGAAGGCAAGCTCGGTTCGATCGTCTCCGGCGCGCTGGAAAATTCCAACGTCGATATCGCCGAGGAACTGACCAACATGATCGCGGCGCAGCGCAGCTACACCGCCAATTCGAAAGTCTTCCAGACCGGTTCCGACCTGATGGATGTCCTTGTCAACCTGAAGAGATAACTGTCGGGCCCCGGCCCGTGAAAGACCCGCATGTCGCTGACCTCCGCCTTGAGCATCGCACAGTCGGCGCTCCTGACCACCTCTAAGCAGACCAGCATCGTCTCGCGCAACGTTGCCGATGCTTCCAATAGCGACTATGCCCGCCGCACGGCTGTCGTCACCAGCACGGCGCCGGGCGCCCGCTCGGTGGAGATCCAGCGGGCGGCCAACGACCTCCTGTTCCGGCAGAATTTGAGCGCCCTCTCCGCATGGAGCGGCCAGAGCGCGCTCTACAGCGGCATGGACCAGCTGGAGCTGGCCGTCAACGGCGTCGACAACGCGTCCTCGCCCTCGACCGCGATCGCCAATCTGCAGCAGGCGCTGCAGCTCTACGCGACGACGCCGTCCAACCAGAATCTGGGCGCCAGCGTCATCGACGCGGCCAGGGACGTCGTGCGCTCGCTGAATGACGGCACCCGGGCGATCCAGGATTTCCGCACCCAGACCGACGGCCAGATCGCCACCGCGGTCGATGACCTCAACAAGCTGCTCAGCCAGTTCCAGGACGCCAACAAGGCCGTCATTTCCGGAACCCGTTCGGGCACCGACGTGTCCGACGCACTCGACCAGCGCGACGCGATCCTGAAGAAGATCGCCGAATACGTCCCCGTCTCGACCTTCACGCGCGGCGACAACGACATGGTCATCACCACCACGGACGGCACGACGCTGTTCGAGACGGTGCCGCGCTCGGTGACCTTCACGCCCTCGTCCGGCTACACCGCCGGCACTCCCGGCAACACCATCTCCATCGACAACGTGCCGCTCTCGGCCGGCAGCGGCGGCAATACCAGCGCCGTCGGCAAGCTCGCCGGCCTGATCACCTTGCGCGACGGCGTCGCCGCCACCATGCAGAGCCAGCTCGACGAGACCGCCCGCGGGCTTATCACCGCCTTTGCCGAGACCTCCTCGTCGCAGCCCGATGCCGCCGGCCTGTTCACCTGGTCCGGCGCGCCCGCCATTCCCGCCGCCGGCACGCTGGTCGACGGCCTTGCCGGCTCGATCAGCGTCAACGCCGCCATGACCCCGGCGCTGCTGCGCGACGGCGGCGCCAATGGCGCTGCCTATGTCCTCAACACTTCCGGCTCGTCCTACGCCAACCTCCTGATCGCCTATGGCGACCGGCTCGACCAGCCGATGGCTTTCGATGCCGCCGCCGGTATCACGGCGACATCCAGCGTCGCCGACTATGCCGCCAACTCGATCGGCTGGTTCGAAGGCGTGCGCCAGCAGGCCTCGACCACCGCCGACGCCAAGGAGGCGCTGGCCACGCGCACGGCCGAGGCGCTGTCCAACGACACCGGCGTCAATGTCGATCAGGAAATGTCGCTGCTGCTCGACCTCGAACACACCTACCAGGCCTCCGCCCGCATGATGAAGACCGTCGACGACATGCTGGACGCCCTGATGAATGCCGTGGGATAATCGATGAAAGCGACAGCCGTCTCCTCAGCCGCAATATCCAACGCCATGCGCTACCAGCAGATACGCATGCAGTCCGATCTGGTCAAGGCGACGAAGGAGTCAACGACCGGCAAGGTCGCCGATGTCGGCCTGGCGCTCGGCGGGCGCACGACCCAGGCCGTGACCTTCCAGCGCGATCTCGACCGGCTGAACGGCATCATCGATTCCAACGCGCTGGTCGCCGCCCGGCTGACGTCGACGCAGGATGCGCTCGGCCAGCTCTCCGACGTCGCGCAGAACTTTCTTTCGGCCTTGACCAGCGCCGTGTCCGGCGATTCCTCGACCAGCATCACCCAGCAGGCCGGCGCGTCGGCGCTGCAGCAGATGACCGGCATCCTCAACACCAGCGTGAATGGCGAGTATCTGTTCGCCGGCACCAACACCGACGTCAAGCCGGTCGACGATTTCACCGCCGCCGGCTCGCCCGCCAAGGCCGCTTTCGACGCCTCCTTCGTCGCCTATTTCGGCTTCACCCAGAGCGACCCGGCCGCAGCCAACATCACTGCCGCCCAGATGGACGACTTCATCACCACCAGCGTCGAGCCGCAATTCCTCGGCTCGGGCTGGCAAGGCACCTGGTCGAACGCTACCGACGAGCAGATCACCAGCCGCATCGCGCTGAACGAGACCACGCAGACCTCGGTCAGCGCCAATGAGGACGGCATCCGCAAGCTCGCCATGGCGGCGGCGATGGTCGCCAACCTGTTCTCCGGCAACATCAGCGATGCCGCCAAGAACACCGTCGTCAGCCGCGCCCAGACATTGGTCGGCGAGGCCATCGGCGGCATCGTCCAGGTGCGCTCGGAGGTCGGCCTAACCCAGAAACGTGTCTCCGACGCCAGCGACCGCATGAAGACCCAGGTCGACCTGTTCGAGAAGCACATCATCGATCTCGAGGGCGTCGATCCCGCCGAAGCCGCGACCCGCATCGCCGACCTGACGCAGCATATCGAGACCTCATTCGCGTTGACCGCGCGCCTGCAGCAGCTCAGCCTGCTGAATTACCTGACCTGAAAACTTCCACCGGAACGGCAGAGCCCCGACGATGTATCAATTCTCCTACGCCGACATCCAGACCGACTCCGTCTCCGACGCCAAGGACCGCGAGCGGGAATTGCTCACCCGTTCGATCGACATGCTGTCGGCCGCGGCCGCGGTCGGGCAGGATTCCATGGAAGCGATCGAGGCGCTGCACTTCACCAACCGCATCTGGACCACCTTCGTCGAGGATCTCGGCTCCAGCGACAACGCCCTGCCCAAGGAACTGCGCGCCAACCTGATCTCCATCGGCCTGTGGCTGCTGCGCGAGGCCGAGGACATCCGCCAGGGCCGCACCAACAATTTCGAAGGCCTGATCGAAGTCTCCCAGATCATCCGGGACGGCATCCAATGACCAACACGCTGAAGATATCGCTGAAGCCGAACGAGAAGATCTACATCAACGGCGCCGTCATCCGCGTCGACCGCAAGGTCACAATCGAGCTGATGAACGACGTCCAGTTCCTGCTCGAAAGCCACGTCATCCAGGCCGATCAGGCGTCGACCCCGCTCAGGCAGCTCTATTTCATCCTGCAGGTCATGCTGATGAACCCGGCGAGCGCCTCCGAGGCGCGCGACATGTTCCGCCGCTCGCTGCCCATGCTGCTGGCGAGCTTCGAGGACGGCGAGATTTGCAGCGCGCTGAAGCAGATCGACCGCATGGTCGGCGAGGACCATGTCTATGAGGCGCTGAAGGCGATCCGCGCGCTCTATCCGCTCGAACGCCGCGCGCTTGGCGGCAATGACGATATTCCGGGCGCGGCGCGCCCGCTGGCCGTAGGAGCTTGATGCCGATGACCGTGGACATGACGACCACCATACCGACCGGTGCCAACTCGACCACCACGTCGACCTCGAAGACCGCGGTCGACTACCAGTCGTTCCTGAAGCTGCTCATCGCCGAGATGAAGAACCAGGATCCGACCAAGCCGATGGACTCGACACAGTACGTCGCACAGCTCGCCACCTTCTCGCAGGTCGAGCAATCGGTGCAGACCAACACCAAGCTCGACCAGATCATGCAGTCCTCGGCCCTGTCGCAGGCCGATGCCCTGATCGGCCGCTCGATCACCTCCGCCGACGGCAAGACGACGGGCACGGTGGCCTCCGTGCGCCTGGCCAGCAGCGGCCTCATCGCGGTGCTGCAGAACGGCACCGAAGTTCCCGTCACCTCGGGCGTTTCGGTCAAGGCGGCGAGCTAGAGCATGATGCCGAAAAGTGTGAAGCGGTTTTCGGGCGACATCATGCTCTATCTCTTTGATTTAGAGCCGGATTCAGATTTCAGGTCGACTCGACCTGAGATCATCCGGCTCTAGGCGACAGGCTTCGGTCACGACCCATGAACGAGGCCGACGCCCTCGATATCGTCCAATACGCGGTGTGGACGGTGCTGACCGCTTCCGCGCCGGTGGTGCTGGTTGCGATGGCGGTCGGCATCGGCATCGCGCTGATCCAGGCGCTGACCCAGATCCAGGAAATCACGCTGACCTTCGTGCCGAAGATCGTCGCCATCATGCTGGTGGTGGCGCTGACCGGCCCATTCATCGGCGGGCAGATATCGGCCTTCACCAACGTCATCTTCGAGCGCATCGAGCACGGCTTCTGACGCGGAACGCGGAGTGCCTGCTCCTTGCGCTCTCCTGACGGCTTGCGGGCAGCCCGGTTGCGGCTAGATTGTGATTTGCGCGGCGTGGGCGCCACTGGTCTCAGGCGGTCTTCGAAAATCATGGGGCAGACTAAACCGGCCGGCAGGCCATGTGCGGAATAGCCGGCGTCTGGCGAAAGCGCGACCCGATCGGCGCCGGCGACCTGTCGGACATCGCCCGCATGATGCAGGCGCTGGCGCATCGCGGGCCGGACGACCACGACAGCTGGAGCAGCAGCCGGCTCGCCCTGGGTCATCGCCGGCTTGCCATCATCGATCCCTCTCCCGCCGCCCGCGAGCCGATGCTGACCGCATGCGGCAAGGGCGTGCTCGCCTACAATGGCGAGGTCTACAACTACCGCTCGCTGCGCCAGACGCTCGAGACGGAAGGCTGTATTTTCCGCAGCGTCTCCGACACCGAAGTGGTTCTGCAGGCCTTGCATCATTGGGGTCCTGAAAAGGCGGTGCCGCTGTTTGACGGCATGTTTTCCTTTGCCTACTTCGACGCGCGCGACAACGCCCTGTGGCTCGCCCGCGACCGCCTCGGCATCAAGCCGATGGCGGTGGCCGAGACGGCCGAGCGGATCCTGTTCGCTTCCGAGGACAAGGCGATCCTCGCCAGCGACGGTTTTGGCCGCCGCATCGACGCGCGCGAGATCACCTTGCGGCTTGCCTGGCAGCACCGCGATTCGAGCTTCAGCCTGTTCGACGGCATCGAACGCCTGCCGCCGGCGGGCCTCTGGAAGATCACCGACGCCGGCATCGAGAAGCGCTGCTTCTGGCACGTCCTCGATGTGCTGGAGGCGGCGCGCATCACCGGCGATCGCATCTCCGACGACGAGCATATGGCGAAGCTCGAAGCGCTGATCGAAGACAGCGTCGATATCCATTGCATCGCCGACGCCAGCATCGCCACGGCCTGCAGCAGCGGCGTCGATTCCGGCCTGATCACAGCGCTGTCGAAGCGCTTCAGGCCGGAAATCCACGGCTATGTCGTCGACCCTCGGTTAGGCCGCAGCGAGGCGGAGAACGCCGAACGGACCGGCCGCCGCGCCGGCGTCCCGCTGCGCCGGGTGCCGGTCGACAGGAACCGGTTCTTCGAGCTCTGGCCGAAAGCGGTCTGGCACCTTGAGAGCGACGGCTGGCACGCAAGCCACGTCGGGCTTCTGGCGCTGGCCGAGCAATGCCGGGCCGACGGCGTCAAGGTTCTGCTGACCGGCGAAGGTGCCGACGAACTCTTCGGCGGTTACAAATGGCAGGCCGAAAGCATGCGGGCCTGGCAGGCATGGTCCTGGCCGGGACGGCTGTTCCGCTCGAAGCGCTGGCTCGATCGCAAGTTCGGGCGCCTGCGCCATGCGCCGTTCAAGACATCGACCGGCAACAGCTCGGCCTCGGAGCGCAATCTCGTGCTGAGGTCGCTATCGCCAGAGCTCAATTTCCTGCAGACCAGGATCTTCGACCGGCTTGAACCGGTGACGCCGCTCGGCGATCGCGCCTTCCTTGGATGCTGTCTCTACGATCTCTATTCGCATTTGCAGGACCTGCTCAACCGGCATGACCGGCTGAGCATGGCGGCATCGGTCGAGCTCAGGGTTCCCTTCATCGAAAACCGGCTGATCGACTTCGCGATCCATCTGCCGAAGCGTCAGAAATTGCGCGGCAGGACCGGCAAGTGGCTATTGAAGAAGGTCGCCGAAAAGCACCTGCCGCGCGAGAACGTCTACGCACCGAAGAAGGGTTTCGAAATCTCGTCCGGCTTCACCCAGGGCAGCCAGGGCCTGCTGCGCGGCGGCTATCTGCGCGACGCGCTGAAATGGCCCGCCGCCGCCGTCGAGGACCTTGTCGACCTGGCGAGGCGCGACGAGGCCTCGCGGCTACGCCTCGTCGGCATGGAACTGTTCCTGCGCCTTCATGCCGGCGGCGAAACGGCGGGCAACCTCACCCATGCGCTGCATGCCGCGGCCGCAGAAGCGTCTGGTTAAGCGGTTCGGCCCAACCGTACGCCCGGCGGGCGGTTGGTCCAAGGCGGCCAGACCATTGGCTTAGCCGCGTAACGACGCATTTTTGCCTCGCTATCCTGTTGTTGGAGCATAATCTTTTTCAAGCAACGGTCCGCCCCGCGTCGCCATGCTCCATCTCCGGAGAGGACATTCGCGGCGGCAGGCCAACGGCGTGTGAAGCGGGACAGCGCTGATGATCGATGACGAGCCGGACAGCGAACGCGTCTCGGCGCTGGCGCCGTTCAGCCACGGCATCTTCCGGGCCGTATGGTCGGCCAGCCTGGTGTCGAATTTCGGCGGTCTCATCCAGGGCGTCGGCGCCGCCTGGATGATGACCACGATCGCCACCTCGTCCTACCAGGTGGCGCTGGTCCAGGCCTCGACCACGCTGCCGATCATGCTGTTCGCGCTGGTCGCCGGCGCCATCGCCGACAGCTTCAACCGGCGCAAGGTGATGCTGGTGGCGCAGACCTTCATGCTGGTCGTCTCGGCACTGCTGACGCTGTTCACCTGGTTCGGCTTGATCACGCCGTGGACGCTGCTCGCCTTCACCTTCCTGATCGACAGCGGCACGGCGCTGAACAGCCCGTCATGGCAGGCCTCGGTCGGCGACATGGTGCCGCGTTCCAAGGTGCCGGCGGCCGTAGCGCTGAACTCGATGGGCTTCAACCTGACGCGCAGCGTCGGCCCGGCGATCGGCGGCGTCATCGTCGCCGCCGCGGGCGCCGCCGCGGCCTTCGCCGCCAATGCGCTGAGCTATATCGGCCTGATCATCGTGCTGTTTCGCTGGAAGCCGGAAATACCGGCGCAGACCTTGCCGCGCGAGACGCTTGGCGCGGCGGTGGGCGCCGGCCTGCGCTATGTCGCAATGTCGCCCAACATCGGCAAGGTGCTGGTCCGGGGCTCGGCCTTCGGCTTCAGCGCCGGCGCGGTGCTGGCGCTTCTTCCGCTGGTGGCGCGCGATGTCGTCAAGGGCGATGCCTTGACCTACGGCATCATGCTCGGCGCCTTCGGCATCGGCGCGATCGGCGGCGCGCTGATCAGCGTGCGGCTGAGGCAGTTGCTGTCCTCGGAGACGATGGTGCGCATGGCCTTTGGCGGCTTCGCCGTCTGCGCCCTCAACGCCGCCGTCAGCCTTCACGCCTGGCAGACCGCTCTCGGCCTGCTCATCGGCGGCGCCTGCTGGGTGCTCGCGCTGTCGCATTTCAACGTCACGGTGCAGATGTCGACACCGCGCTGGGTGGTCGGTCGGGTGCTCTCGGTCTACCAGACGGCGACCTTTGGCGGCATCGCGCTGGGCAGTTGGGTCTGGGGCGTCGTCGCCGACGCGCACGGCGCCGAGACCGCGCTGATCGCGGCCAGCATCACCATGCTGGCGGGTGGCGCCATCGGCCTCGTCCTGCCCTTGCCGCAGCATGCGGTGCTCAACCTCGATCCGCTCAACCGCTTCAAGGAGCCGCATCTTGGGCTCGACCTCAAGCCGCGCAGCGGCCCGATCGCCATCATGATCGAGTACATCATCCGCGACGAGGACGTGCCAGAGTTCCTCGCCACCATGGCCGAGCGCGGCCGCATCCGCCGCCGCGACGGCGCCCGCAACTGGACACTGGCGCGCGACCTGGAAAATCCATCCGTGTGGATCGAGCATTACCACACGCCGACCTGGCTGGAATATATCCGCCACAACAGGCGGGCGACCCATGCCGACGCCGTCGTGGGCGAACGCATCCGGGCATTGCACAGCGGCGGGGAACCGCCGCATGTGCGCCGCATGATCGAGCGGCCGACCACCGCCGGCACCGCCCTGGTC
>NZ_RZOS01000172.1:0-11426 GCF_004022605.1 Mesorhizobium sp. M4B.F.Ca.ET.089.01.1.1 | reverse complement strand
GCCTGATAGCGCCGAGTACCGGCGCATCGTCGGCGGCACACCGTACCACCGGGGTGCGGCCTATCGCGACGGTTTCGTCGATGCCGCCGCCGTTGCCAGCGAGCCGGTGGCCGATTTCCACACCCATGAAAAGATCATCGACGGCAGGCTGGCAAAGCGCCGGCTCGACCATTGCTTCCTCGGCGGCATGCTTGCCACGCGCGTGCGCTCGGTCGGCGCCGACATCGGCGAGATCGCGTCCGACCATTTTCCGCTGAGGATCGGTATCGACCTCGAGACGCCAGGCCTCGCCACGACTTCCGGAGGCGGATGACCCAGGCATGACGCTTTTCGTCTTCTTCGCGGTGCTTGCCGCCGCCGCCATGCACGCGATCTGGAACGCGCTGGTCAAGGTGCATCTCGACCGCTTCCTGTCGATCACGCTGATGACGCTCGGCATGGGTTTCGCCGCGCTGCTCGTGCTGCCCTTCGTCGAGGTGCCGAAAGCCGAGGTATGGCCATTCATACTCGCCTCGGTCTTCTTCCACATGGGCTACCGGACCTTCCTGATCGGCGCCTACAAGGCCGGCGATTTCGCCCAGACCTATCCGCTGGCGCGCGGCACGGCGCCGCTGCTCGCGGCACTCGGCGGCATGGTGGTCGTGCGGGAGGTCCCCGCGCCGCTGGCCATTCTCGGTATCCTGCTGTTGTCCGCCGGCACGCTGGTGATGTCGTTTCGCGGCGGCGTGCATCTGGAGCGCTTCAACCTGCGCGCTGTCTGCTTCGCGTTGGGCACCTCGATCTTCATCGCCAGCTACACGCTGTCCGACGGCAGCGGCGCGCGGCTGGCGGCGACCGCGACAAGCTATGCCGCTTGGCTGTTCATCTGCGATGCTCTGTGGGCGCTGGTGCTGTGCGTCCTCTTCCGTGGGCCACGGTCGCTTCCGCTGCTGGCGCGCGACTGGAAGGCCGGGCTGTTCACCGGCGTGCTCAGCGGCGCCGCCTACTGGATCGTCATGTGGGCGATGACCAAGGCGCCGATCGCATCGGTGGCATCGCTGCGCGAGACCTCGATCCTGTTCGCCATGATGATCTCGGTCTTCGCACTGGGCGAGAAGATGACGCGCTGGCGCGGCGCCGCCGCGCTCAGCATCGTCGCCGGCGTCGTCGCATTGCGTCTGGGGTAATTTCTCGGCCGGTCAGTCGAGAATGTCCAGATCGACAACCATCAGCCCGTCGGTGCCGCCTTCGAGGGCGGCGACCAGCCTGGCGCCGGCACGCTGATGCGCCTCGTGCACCAGATAGGCGTCGCGGGCGGCGGCATCGCGGAAGTCGACGGTGAAGCCGTGGCTGAAGCCGCGCGCAAAGGGTTCCGGACTGACATTGGCGCTGAAGTGGACCTTGTCCATGCCTTCGATCGCCCAGCGCAAAGCTTCCAGATCGGCGTGGATCGCCGCGCGTTCAGCCGGGCTGACATCGCTGCGGAATTGGACGAAGACGCAGTGCCTGATCATGGCTCTCTCCTCAAGCGGCGCGGTTGCCGGAGAAAACGGCCGGCGGCAAAGGTTCGCGACCGAGGATCAGGTCGGCACCCTTTTCGCCGACCATGATGGTCGGCGCATTGGTGTTGGAGGAAGGGACGCGCGGCATCACCGATGCGTCGCAGACCCGCAGTCCTTCGATGCCGCGCAGCTTGAGGTCAGGCGTCACCACGGCCATGTCGTCATGGCCCATGCGGCAGGTGCCGACCGGATGATGGTCGGTCTTGGAACTGCGGCAGGCATAGTCGAACAGTTCGTCATCGCTCTGCAGGGCAGGGCCCGGCAGGACCTCGCGCAGCACGTAAGGGGCAAGCGCCTTCTGCCGCATGATCTCGCGCGCCAGCCTGAGGCCCTTGATCGACATGTCGCGGTCGTAGGGGTCGGACCAGTAGTTCGGGTCGATCAGCGGATGGTCGGCGGGGTCGGCGCTCTTCAGCCGCACCGTGCCGCGCGAGCGTGGGCGCAGGAAGGCCGAGTTCAGCGTCACGCCAGGGTTCTTCAGCTTCTCGACGCCGGCTTCGATGCCCGAGCCGAGGCCGAGATGGAACTGAATGTCGGGCGAAGCGGCGGTCGGGTCGGCGTACCAGAAGCCGCCAGTCTCGAACAGGCTGGAGGCCACCGGCCCTTTCTTCAAAAGCAGATACTGCAGGCCGGCCCACATCGTGCGGTGCAGCTTGGCGTAGTTGTCGTAGGTGTGGTCGCCGGTGCATTCGGCGATGACAAACAGGTCGAGATGGTCCTGCATGTTGGAGCCGACGCCGGGCAGGTCGTGGATCGGTGTGGCGCCGACCGATTTCAGGTGGTCGGCCGGACCGATGCCGGACTGCATCAAAAGCTTCGGCGAACCGATGGCGCCGGAGGAGACGATCACCTCGCGCCCGGCGCGCAGGATCGCCTTTTCGCCGCCCGGCCTGTCGACGACCTCGACACCAACGGCACGGCCCTTCTCGACGACGATGCGGGTGACCAGCACGTCTGTTCTGACGCTCAGGTTCTTGCGGGCGCGGATCGGCTTCAGATAGGCGACCGAAGCCGACGAGCGCCGCGCGTCCTTCTGGGTCAGCTGGTAGTAGCCGACGCCCTCCTGGGCAGCGCCGTTGAAGTCCGGGTTGAAAGGGATACCCATCTCCTGCCCGGCGCGGAAATAGGCCTCGCAGATCGGCAGCGGCGAGATCGGGTTGGAGACGCCGAGCGGTCCCTGGTCGCCATGGAAATCGTTGGCGTAGCGCTGGTTGTTCTCGGCGCGCTTGAAATAGGGCAGCACGTCGCGATAGGCCCAGCCTGCAAGCCCTTCCTCCTTCTCCCACGCGTCGTAATCGCGGGCATTGCCGCGCGTGTAGATCTGGGCGTTGATCGAGGAGCCGCCGCCGACCACCTTGGCCTGCGTGTACCAGAAAACGCGGTCCTTCATGTGCTTCTGCGGCACGGTCGACCAGCCCCACGAGGCGATGCCCCTGGTCATCTTGGCGAAGCCCGCCGGCATGTGGATCAGCGGATGCCAATCCTTGCCGCCGGCTTCCAGAAGCAGAACGGAATTCCCCGGATCCTCGCTGAGCCGGTTGGCGAGAACACAGCCGGCCGGGCCGGCGCCAACGATGATGTAATCGGTCATTGTCTCATCCGTTCAGAGCCGCGGTATGGAGAGCGCACCGTCGACATTGATGATCGAGCCGGTCGAAAAGCCGAACTTGCCGCTGGCAAGCGCGGCCACCACGGCGCCGATATCCGATGCCTCGCCCCAGCGTTTGGCTGGCACCAGACCGCCTTCGATCAGCGCGTCATATTTGGCGGCAACGCCCGATGTCATGTCGGTGCGGATGATGCCAGGCCGCACCTCGAACACGCCGATCCCTTCGGCAGCGAGTCGCAGCGCCAGGGTTTTCACCCACATCGACAGGCCGGCTTTCGAGACGCAGTAGTCGGCGCGTTCCGGCGAGGCCGCTTCGGCGCTGATCGAGGTGATGGTGATGATCGATTTCGGGTGATCGCCGGGTGTGCCAAGCATTGCCTTGGCGACGGCCTGGCTGAGGAACACCGTGCCGCGCAGATTGATGCCGAGGGCGCGGTCGAAATTCTCCGGCTTCAGCTCCAGCAGATCGCCGCGCACGACGGCGCCGACGCCGGCATTGTTGACCAGGCAATCGATGCGGCCGAACGCGCTCATCGCAGTCTCAACCGGCGCCGCGTGGGCGACGAGATCGGCGATGTCGCAGCTTGCATAGGCGAACTTCGCGCCGCGCGCGGTGATATTCCTGGCAAGTCCGTCGGCAGGCTTGTCGGCCAAGTCGGCGACCAAAATGTCGAAGCCGGCATCGGCCAATGCCTCGGCGCAGGCCAGTCCGATGCCCCGCGCGCCGCCCGTGATGATGGCCGCCGGGCGGGTCATTCGGCAAGCTCCGTCTTGCGGATGTGCTCGGCCACGCGCAGCGCCTGCGCCGCGATCGACAGCGCCGGGTTGACCGCGGCCGAGGTCGGCAGGAACCCGCCGTCGACGACGAACAGGTTCTGGTGATCGTAGGCGCGGCAGAACGGGTCGAGCGGCGAGCTGCCCGGATCGTCGCCCATCTTCACCGTGCCGCACTGGTGCGAGGGCGTGCGCTTGTCGAAGGGACGCGACAGCACGATCGGATAGCCGCAAGCGCGGTAGTTCTCGCGCATCACCTTGGTCAGGCCTTCCAGCGACTGCATGTTGGAGCGCCGCCACTGCATGACGATGTCCTTGCCGTCGACCATGATGCGGCTCTCGGGGTCGGGCAGGTCCTCGCACATCAGGTACCAGTCGACGGCGTGGCCGGCCATGAAGTCGAGCGCGAATTTTGGCGCCAATTTCACGTTGGCCCTCAGCATGTTGCCGTCGATCTTGCCGAGCAGTTGCACATTGCCGAGCGGCTTGCCGCCCTTGCCGTCCGACAGATAGTAATCGTTGAGCATCAACGTCTTCTGATAGACGGCGTCGTTGCGGCGGCGCGGGTCGATCGCCAGCATGGCGCTCGAATTGTGGTTCATGAAGTTGCGGCCGACCTGGTCTGAGCTGTTGGCGAGACCCTTTCCATCGGAGGAAGGCGAGCGCAGCAGGATCACGGCGGAGTTGACGGCGCCGGCCGAGAGGATGACCAGCTTCGGCGAGAGCGTCTTTTGCGTGCCCTTCTGCGTGTAGTGGATGGCGGCAATCGATCTGCCATCCGGCGATGCCTGCAGATAGTCGACATGGGCACCGGTCTCAAGCCGGATGTTCGGGTCGGCAAGGGCCGCCGCCAGCGGTCCGGTCTGCGCATCGACCTTGCCCTGGCCGGTGTTGGGAAAGGCATCCCAGCCTGTCCTGCCTTCCTTCAGCCAGGCGTCGATGTCGACACCGAGCGGCAGCGATGCAGGATGCAGGCCGAGCCCCTTCAATTCGGCACGGGCGCGCGCGATCGGCGCCTCGTCGGGCACGGGTTTGAAAGCGTAAGGAACGGAATGGAAGGGCTCGGTCGGGTCCTCGCCCAGTGTGCCGCGCACGCGAAAAAGCTGTTCGGCCTTCGAATACCACGGCTCGAACTCCTCATAGGAGAACGGCCAGGCCGGCGAGACGCCGCCGAAATGCTCCATGGCGGAAAAGTCTTCCTTGCGGTAGCGGATCAGCACCGCGCCATAGAATTTCGAATTGCCGCCGACATAGTAGTAGTTGCCGGGATTGAAGGCAGCGCCGCCCGCCTCGCGCCACATCTCCTTCGGCCGGTAGTGGCCGTTGACGAAGATGGCGCGGGTGTCGCGCGTCTCCGGCGTCGCCGGCAGCGGCTCGCCGCGTTCCAGGATCAGGATCGAGGCGCCACTGCCGGCTAAGCCGGAGGCGATCGTGGCGCCGCCGATGCCGGAGCCGATGATGACGATATCGGGGCTTGCCATGGCGGTCAGAGAATGCGCTTCTCGGTCGCCGGATCGAAGAACACAGCCTTGGTCAGGTTGAAGGCGAGCGGCGTCACCGTACCTGGCTGGATCTTGGCATCGGCGCGCAGCCGCGCCACCACCGCCTTGCCGCCAAGATTGGTGACGGCGAAGGTGTCGGAACCGGCCGGCTCTATCACCTCGATGTGGCAGTCGGCAGTGGCGATGCTGGAGGCGTTGCGTTCGGCGCCTTCCGGATCCGTCAGCGCCTCCGGACGGACGCCGAAGATGACCGGCTTGCCCTGGAAGGCCGACAAGGCCGGCGTAGCCCCGGCGAGCGGCAGCGAGATCGGCTCGCGCCCGTCGCGCTGCAGCACCACAGACAGCCCACTGCCATTGCCACCGATCGTCGCCGGCACCAGGTTCATGGCCGGCGAGCCCATGAAATCGGCGACGAAGATGTTGGTCGGGTTGTTGTAGATCTCGGCCGGCGTGCCGAACTGCTGCACCTCGCCATCGCGCATCACGGCGATTTTGGTGGCCAGCGTCATCGCCTCGATCTGGTCGTGGGTGACGTAGACGATCGTCGTGCCGGTGTTGGCGTGCAGGCGCTTGATCTCGATGCGCATGTCGACGCGCAGCTTGGCGTCGAGGTTGGAGAGCGGCTCGTCGAACAAGAACAGTTTCGGGTCGCGCACCAGCGCCCGGCCCATGGCGACACGCTGGCGCTGGCCGCCGGAAAGCTGGCTCGGCTTGCGCTGCAGCAGGTGGCCGATCTGCAGCACCTTGGCCACCTTGTCGATCGCCTTCTGGCGCTCTTCGGCCGGCACGCCGCGCATCTCCATTCCGAATGAGATGTTCCCGGCGACCGTCATGTTCGGATAGAGCGCGTAGCTCTGGAACACCATGGCGATGTCGCGCTTGGACGGGTGGAGATCGTTGATCGCGCGCCCATCGACGCGGATCTCGCCCTCGGTGATGTTTTCCAGCCCGGCGATGGTGTTGAGCAGCGTGGACTTGCCGCAGCCGGACGGACCGACCAGCACAAGGAAGCCGCCCTTCTCCAGCTCGACATTGATGCCCTTCAGGATCTCGACATTCCCGAAGCGCTTCTTCAGCCCATCAATTTCCAGAAAAGCCATGGTCGTTCCTTAAGCAAAAAGAGGGTCAGCCCTTGACCGCGCCCGCCATCAGCCCGCGCACGAAATAGCGGCCGGCGACGACGTAGACGAGAAGGGTGGGGAGGGCGGCGATCATCGCCGCCGCCATGTTGACGTTGTATTCGACGACGCCGGTCGAGGTGTTGACGACGTTGTTCAGCGCCACAGTCATCGGCATCACGTCGCCGGTGCCGGCATAGGCGGAAGCGAACAGGAAGTCGTTCCAGATGTTGGTGAACTGGTAGATCACGGTGACGACGAAGATCGGCATCGAATTCGGCAGCATGATGCGGCGGAAGATCTGGAAGAAGGATGCGCCGTCGACCTGCGCCGCCTTGATCAGTTCGGTCGGGAAGGCCTCGTAGTAATTGCGGAAGAACAGCGTGGTGAAGCCGAGGCCGTAGACGACATGGACGAAGACGAGGTTGACCGTCGAATTGCCGAGACCGAAGTTGAACCCGGTCGCGTTCTGCAGGGTGACGCCGAAGCGGCCGATGCTGCCGAGGATCGTCGCCATCGGCAGCAGCACCGACTGGAACGGGATGAAGCAGGCGAACAGCATCATCGCGAAGACCAGCGTGTGGCCGCGGAAGCGCCATTTGGTCAGCACATAGCCGTTGAGCGCGCCGAGCAGCGTCGAGATCAGCACCGCCGGCACCACCATCTTGATGGAGTTCCAGAAGTAACCCTTGATGCCGGCGCAGGTTAGACCGACGCAGGCCTCGCCCCAGGCCTTCCACCAGGGATCGAAGGTCGGCGCCTGCGGCAGCGCCAGCATGTTGCCGTTCTGGATCTCGTCCATTGTCTTGAACGAGGTGACCAGCATGACGAAGAGCGGCATCAGGTAGAAGATCGCGAACAGCGCGAGCAGCCCGTAGATGACGATGCGGTTGATCGTCCTGGCGCTGATGCCGCTCGAGGTCGGGCGGGTCGGTGAGGCAACGGCGCTCATCGCGGCTTCTCCCTGAGCTCGGAATAGAGGTACGGCACGATGATCGCGGTCAGCGTCATCAGCATGATCACGGCGCTCGCCGAGCCAACGGCCATCTCGTTGCGCTTGAAGGTGAACTCGTACATGAAGTTGGACGGCAACCAGGCCGAGCCGCCCGGTCCGCCGCTGGTCAGCGCCACCACCAGGTCATAGGACTTGATGGCGAGGTGGGCGAGGACGATGAACGCCGAGAGGAAGACCGGCCGCAAGAGCGGAATGACGATGCGGCGGTAGAGCTGGAAGGTGGTGGCGCCGTCGATCTGCGCCGCCTTCATGATCTCGCCGTCGATGCCGCGCAAGCCGGCCAGGAACATCGCCATGATGAAGCCGGAGGCCTGCCAGACACCGGCGATCACCACCGTGTAGATGACGAAATCCTTGTTCTTGATCCAGTCGAAATGGAAGCTCGTCCAGCCCCACTGGTGCAGCGTCTGCTCGAGGCCGAGGCCGGGATCGAGGAACCATTTCCAGGCGACGCCGGTGACGATGAAGGAGAGCGCCATCGGGTAGAGGTAGATCGGCCTGAGCATGCCTTCGCCGCGGATCTTCTGGTCGAGCAGGATGGCCAGGAACAGGCCGAGCGCCAGGCAGATGAAGATGTAGAGGAAGCCGAAAATGCCCATGTTGGTGATCGAAGTGTACCAGCTCGAGGGCGGATCGCTCTCGAAGGTCCAGCGCCACAGCCGCTGATAGGCGCGGGCACCGGTGATGGCATAGGACGGGAAGGTCTTGGAGTTGGTGAACGACAAATAGATCGTCCACAGGATGAAGCCATAGACGAAGATGATCGTCGCCGCGAAGCTCGGCGCCAGCACGATCTTCGGCAGCAGATCCTGCAGCCGCGAGCGAACGGACGCACCTGGGCGGGCGTCGTGCTCCGGTGTCAGCTTCGCAGTGGTTTCGGCTGCTGTGCTCATCGGCTCATCCAGTACCGGTTCGTCGGGGGCCGGCCGGCGCAAAGCACCAGCCCGGGCAATCCCGGACCTCATCTCGGTGAAATTCTCCCCCGCCCTGGGGCGGGGGAGATTTGTTTTGAGCGCCGCTTACTTGGCGTCGTCGATCGCCTTGACCAGCTCGGTCACGGCCTCGTCCGAGGTCTTGATCTGGCCATGGACGAACTTCGAGACGACGTCCTTGTAGGCGTTGGCGACGGCCGGCGGGGCGCCATAGCCCTGGGCCAGCGAGCCGAACAGCGTGCCGCCCTCATTGGCCGCCTTCAGGTCGGCGATGCCCTTCTTGCCGCAAGCGTCGAAGTCGGTGTCAGGCACGTCGGTGCGGGCCGGAACCGAACCCTTGACGACGTTGAAGGCCGACTGGAAGCTCTTCGACAGCGTGGCGGTGGCAAGCGCTGCCTGGGCGGCCTTGCGGTCGTCCGGAACGTTGAACATGCCGAACATGTCGGAGTTGTAGATCACCGAGCCGTCGGTGCCCGGGAAGCGATAGCACAGGAAGTCGGTGCCCGGGGTCTTCTTGGCGGCGTGGAACTCGCCCTTGGCCCAGTCGCCCATGACCTGAACCAGCGCGTCGCCCTTGATGACCATGGCAGTGGCGAGGTTCCAGTCGCGGCCCGAGAAGTTCGGGTCGACATAGGTGACCAGCTTGGCGAGGTTGTCGAACGACTTCTTCATCGTGTCGGACTTCAGCGATTCCTCGTCGAGGTCGTTGAAGGCCTTCTTGTAGAATTCCGGGCCGCCGGTCGACAGCACGACGGAGTCGAACATCGTAGCTTCCTGCCAGTTCTGACCGCCGAGCGCGAGCGGGATGACGCCCGCGGCCTTGGCCTTGTCGAGCAAGGCGACGAAGTCGTCGAAGGTCTTCGGCTCGGCGCCGCCGATCTTGTCCATCACCGCCTTGTTGATCCACCGCCAGTTGACCGAGTGGACGTTGACCGGAGCCGCGACCCACTTGCCGTCATAGACCGAGAACTTCTGCAGGGCCGCCGGAACCGACTTGTCCCAGCCTTCCTTCTTCGCCGTCTCGGTCAGGTCGCCCATGACGCCGGCGGCGGCATAGTCGAGCACGGTGTAGCCGAGCATCTGAGAGGCGGTCGGGTAGTTGCCGGCCGCGACCATCGCCTTCAGCGCCGTCATCGCGGCGTCGCCGCCGCCGCCAGCCACCGGCACGTCCTTCCAGGCATAGCCTTCCTTGGACAGATCCTCCTTGAGGACGTTCAGAGCAGCCGCTTCGCCGCCCGACGTCCACCAATGCAGCATCTGCACTTCCTTGACGTCGGCGGCATGCGCCGAAAACGCAAAGGTCGACGCAAGAGCCGTTCCGATAAGCAGTTTGCGCAACATGTAGTTCCTCCCTTGTTGCATGCACATAACCGACGGATGTCCGCCGGGGTCTCCCAACTCAGCCGACCCACCAACCGGTGCGCTGGCCGCGATGAAACTGGATTGTCTTTTCCTCTGTATAGTCCTCGACAGCGCGCTTGCCGAGTTCACGTCCGAGACCGGACTGTTTGTAGCCTCCGAACGGCAGCTCGGGGTAACCTTCCATGAACGTGTTCACCCAAACTGTCCCCGAACGCACACTCCGCGCCACCGACATGCAGGTGTCGATGCTGGCGCTCCACACACCCGCAGACAAACCATAGGGCGTGTTGTTGGCGATGTGCAATGCCCTTTCAATCGATTCAAAAGTCAGCACGGAAAGCACCGGCCCGAACACTTCTTCGCGCGCGACGGCCATATCCTCGGTGACGCCGCGGATGATGGTCGGATCGAGATACTGGCCGGCGTTTGAAGCGATCTGGCGGCCGCCGGCATAGACGGCGCCGCCGTCGCCGGCCGCAGCCGTCACATAGCCGGCTACCTTGGCGAGATGGTCGGTGGAGATCATGGCGCCGACCTTGGTGCGATCGTCGAGCGGATCGCCGACCGTCACCCTTGCGGTCAGCGCCTTGACGGCGGCGAGGAAGTCGTCGGCGATCGCTTCATGCACGATCAGCCGGCTGCCGGCGTTGCAGCATTCGCCGGCATTGAAGAAGCCGCCGAACACCGCGGCGTCGGCGGCGGCTTCGAGATCGGCGTCGGGGAAGACGATCTGGCCATTCTTGCCGCCGAGTTCCATCGACACCTTTTTCAGGGAATTCGAGGCGGCAGCCATGGTCATCTTGCCGACCCGGGTCGAGCCGGTGAAGGACACCATCTCGACCAGCGGATGGCTGACCATCGGCGCGCCGACATCGCCGCCCAAGCCGGCCAGGATGTTGACGACGCCGGCGGGGAGGCCTGCTTCGAGCAGGATGTCGCCGAGCACGAAGGTCGAGGCCGACGTCATCTCGCTCGGCTTGACCACAGCCGTGCAGCCGGCGGCGAGCGCGAAGGGCAGTTTCTGGCTGACGATCAGGAAGGGGAAATTCCACGGCGTGATGATCGAGACGACGCCGATCGGCTCGCGCAGCACGACGCCGAGCATGGCGTCGCCGAGATTGGCATAGCTCTCGCCATGCAGCGTGCGGGCGAGCGAAGCGGCATAGCGCCAGATGTCGACGGCGCCGCCGATCTCGCCGCGCGCCTGGGCGATCGGCTTGCCGGATTCCAGCGCATCGAGCCTGGCGATCTCTTCAAGTCGGACCTCGATCAGGTCGGCCGCCTTGAGCAGGATGGCAGCGCGCTCGGACGCCTTCATGCGCGGCCATGGGCCGGTCTCGAAGGCCTTGTGCGCGGCGGCCACCGCGGCCTCGACTTCCGCTTCGCCGGCCTGCGCATAGTGCGAGACGGTAAAGCCGTGGCCGGGACTCTTGCGCTCCAGCGACCGGCCGTCGCGAGCGTCGACATGCTTGCCGTCGATCAGCAGCTTGTAGGTCTTCGGCGCCGCGGACGCCTCGGCCGGCATGGTAATCTTGAGGGGTGCGTTCATCGGATTCCTCTAGGACCTCGAAAA
>NZ_RZOS01000171.1:0-11436 GCF_004022605.1 Mesorhizobium sp. M4B.F.Ca.ET.089.01.1.1 | reverse complement strand
GCACCAGGCCGCCGACAAAGGCGGCCGAGCGCGGCATGCCGAGGAAATTGATGAACACGGCAAGGCCGAGCAGGCCGAAGACGATCGACGGTACCGCCGCCAGATTGTTGATGTTGACTTCGATCAGGTCGGTGAAGCGGTTCTTCTTGGCGAATTCCTCCAGGTAGATGGAGGCGGCGACGCCGATCGGCAGCGCCAGAAGCAGCACGATCACCATCATGTAGAAGGAGCCGATGATGGCCACGCCCATGCCCGACGTTTCCGGACGGCTGGAGGCGCCATAGGTGAACAGGCCCTTGTTGAAATGCTCGGCCATGGTGCCGTCGCCCTTGAGCTGGTTCATCCAGGCGATCTGCTGGTCCGAGACCTTGCGGCGCGCTTCCTCGACGTTGAGGTCGATCTGGCCCTTGAAGGCGGAATCGAGATTGGCCGCGGCGAGGATGTCGACGTTGCGCGTGGTGCCGATGACCGACGGATCGGCGACGACGATGTCGCGCAATTGCACGCGCGCGCCCTCCGACAGGAAGCCCTTCAGCTTCAGCGCCATCGGCTTGTTGGCGGGATCGATGCCGAGCTTGGCCATCAGCGCCTTGTCGGCCAGCTTGGGATAGTTCGCCTTGATCAGCACGTCCGGATCGGTGGCGCGCTTGTTGGAAGGATCGATGATCTTCTCGTCGAAATTGATCGGCAGCGTCACCGTCGTCTGCCAGAAGGCGGTGTAGCCCTTCGAGACGATGGTGATCAGCATGATGGCGAGGAAGGCGAGGCCAACCGAGATCGCCAGCACGCCATAGATGCGGAACCGGCGTTCGGCGGCGTAGCGGGCCTTGAGCCCGATGTCGCGGCGCGCAGGAGCCGCGGCCCGGACCATCGTATCCAGCGGGATATCGGTCATTCGTACTGCTCCCGGTATTTGCGCACGATGTAGAGGGCGACGATGTTCATCACCAGCGTCAGCGCGAACAGCGTAATGCCGAGCGCGAAGGCGACCAGCGTCTGCGGCGAATTGAATTCGAGGTCGCCGGTCAGCTGGTTGACGATCTTGACGGTGATGGTGGTCATCGCCTCGAACGGATTGGCGGTGAGATTGGCGGCGACGCCGGCCGCGAGCACCACGATCATGGTTTCGCCGATGGCGCGCGAGGCGGTCAGCAGGATGGCGCCGACGATACCGGGCAGCGCGGCCGGCAGGATCACCCGCTTGATCGTCTCCGAGCGCGTCGCGCCGAGGCCGAGCGAGCCGTCGCGCATGGCGCGCGGCACCGCGGTGATGATGTCGTCCGACAGGGAGGATACGACCGGGATCAGCATGACGCCCATGACCAGGCCGGCGGTGAAGATGCTCTGGCCCTGGATGAAGGGCGAACCGCCCGTCAGCGCCGCCGAGAGATCGCGCAGGAACGGCCCCAGCGTGACGACGGCGAAAATGCCGTAGACGATGGTCGGGATGCCGGCCAGCAGCTCGAGCGCGGGCTTCACCACCGAGCGCACCTTGGGCGAGGCGTATTCGGCCATGTAGACGGCCGACATCAAACCGACCGGAACCGCCACCAGCAGGGCGACGAAGGCGATGTAGAGCGTGCCGGACAGGAGCGGGATCAGGCCGAACTGGCCCTGGCTGCCGCCCGAGCCGGCCGCGGCGAAGCGCGGATCCCAGACGGTGCCGAAGAAGAAGCTCGCCGGCGAAACGCTGTCGAAGAACTGGATCGTCTGGAACAGCATCGAAAGCACGATGCCGACCGTGGTCAGGATGGCGATGGTTGAGGCCGCCAGCAGCCCCCACAGCATCAGCCGCTCGACATTGTTCCTGGCGCGCGCTCGCGGCGCGACTTGCCGGAGCGCGTAAAAGGCGCCGGCGATCGACAGCACGAGCGTGACGACGGCGCCGACCAGGCCGAGCCGGTCCTGCACCGCATTCGCCTCGACGGCGATCGGGATCATGTAGTCCTGGGTGTCCGTCGCCAGCGCCACGCCCTTGGCGGCGAGCAGCGGCTGCAATTCGGCGAAACTGGCGGGAAGCTGGGTGTTTGCATCGAGCTGGCGCAGCCCCTTGGCGAGGCTCTTCACCAGGCTGACATCGAGCGCCTCGCTGGCGACCGCGCTGTCGGCGGTGCGCTCGGGCAAGGCGGCGTGGATGTGGCGCTCGAGATAGACGGAGGAACCGATGTTCCAGACGGCAAGCAGCAGGAGGGCCGGCAGCACGGCGAGCAGGAAGGCCCACCAGCCGTGATAATGGGCGCGCGAATGCGGCTTCACCGAACCATTGTCCTGCGCCACGGCCCGTTGGCGGCCAATGAAGAATGCGACCACGCCGATGGCGGCGACTATGGCAAGTACGAGCATGGACGACATGAACCCACCCCAGGGGAAATCCCTCGTTCGAGCATGATCTTGTCCGGTCCCATTTCGGGATCACGCTCCGGTCGCCACCGCCACTGCGGCGGGCGAAGAGGCCGGGGCGCAGGTAATCCCGCGCCCCGGCCCTAAGCTTGATTACATGGTCTTTCCGGCGGCGAAGGCGTCGCGCTGCGACTGACGCTCGGCGTCGGGAGCCGAAACCAGGCCGTATTCGGCAAGCGGGCTTTCCGGGCCGATCATCTGGTCGTCGAGGAAGAATTCGACATATTCCTTCAGGCCCGGAACGACGCCGAGATGCGCCTTCTTGACGTAGAAGAACAGCGGGCGCGAAACCGGATACTTGCCGCTGGCGATGGTCTCGGTCGAAGGCACGACGTCTTCAACGCTGGCGACCTTCAGCTTGTCGGCATTGTTCTCGTAGAAGGCGAGGCCGAACACGCCGACGCCGGTCTTGTTGGAGTCGATGCGGGCGAGCGTCTCGGTGTAGTCGCCGTCGATGTCGACAGCCTTGCCGTCCTTGCGGATGGCGATGCAGGTCTTGCCGATTTCCTTGTCGTCGCTGATGCCGGTGGCCTTGATGGCAGCCTTGTCGCAGCCGGCGTCGAGAAGCTTGGTCTCGAACACTTCGCGCGTGCCGTGCTTCTCACCCGGGATGTAGGCGGCGATGTCCCAGTCGGGCAGCTTCGGGTTGACCTGGCTCCACTTGGTGTTCGGATTGTCGACCAGCTTGCCGTCGACAACGAGCTTGGCGGCCAGCGCCTTGTAGATGTCGGCGGGAACCAGCGCCCAGTCCGGGCCCTTGATGTCGGTTGCGAAGACGATGCCGTCATAGCCGATGCGGACTTCCTGGATATCCTTCACGCCGGCGTCGGCGCAGGACTTGATCTCGTCCTTCTTGATCGGGCGCGAGGAGTTGGCGATGTCGATGGTGTCTTCGCCGACGCCCTTGCAGAATTCCTTGATGCCGGCGCCGCTGCCGCCGGACTCGACCACCGGGGTCTTGAACTTGGTGAAGGTCTCGCCGAACTGCTCGGCAACGATCTTGGCATAGGGAAGCACGGTCGACGACCCGGCAACCTGGATCTGGTCGCGCGCGGCGGCGAAGCCGGACGACGCGGCCAGCGCAAGCGCGGCGGCCGACGCCGTGAGGAGAAATTTGTTCATGTGGCCTGCTCCTGTTCGGAAGATGGTCTCTTCGAAAGATGGACTCTTGGCACCGCTGTCCATCGGCGCCCGGTGAGGCCAATAGCTTCCGATTATTACAGTCGCATGACAGTTTCGTGTCAGCCCGGTAACGCCTGACCGGCTCGCCGGAAACGGCTGGCAGCCAGCCCTCGGCGAGGCAACGGCGGTTTGCCGTGGGAATCAGGGACTTGCGCGATTCTGGAGGCCCGCCCTGCCCTCGGCGGCACGAGCCTCGGCCGCCGAGAAAAGAAAAGCCGGACGAGAGCGCGTTGCCCCTGGCCAGAGCGTATCATGGCCGAGCCATCGCCGAAAACAGGTCCGTTGGGGTAGAGTCGACGCTGTTTCTAGCCGGCGGTCGCTGCTCCCGCCCGTAACCGGGGGAGCGAATCCGATGCCGCCATTGTTTCGGCTCGATGCCCGGTTCGATATGGTGCGATCGCACCATATCCCCACGGCAGCCTCGGTTGTCCGGCGTGCTTCGCAAACCGGGCGCTGCGACGACACTCGCCCCGAAGCAGCGGCCTCGACAGGTTTAGCCGGCGTTTCTCTGCGCCTGGCCGTCGGCGCCGATCCAGCGCTCCAGCTTTTCGAGCAGGGCCCTCGGGCTGATGGGCTTGGGCAGATAGTCGTCCATGCCGGCCTCCAGGCAGCGCTCGCGATCGCCCTTCAGCGCATGCGCGGTGACGCCGACGATCGGCACATGCATGCCGCTCTCCTCCTCCAGCCGGCGGATGGCGGCCGTCGCCTCCAGCCCGTTCATATCCGGCATCGACACGTCCATCAGGATCATGCGCGGTTTGAGCCTACCGTAGGCGTCGAGCGCCTTGCGGCCGTTGCCGACGATCTCGAAGCCGTAGCCGGTCTCGCCGAGGATCTGGGTGAACACCATCTGGTTCACCTCATTGTCCTCGGCCACGAGGATATCGAGCCCGCGTTCGCCACCGGTCGGCCGGGCGCGCGCACGCACCGGCGGCGGCTGCAGCAGCGCCCGCTCCGACACCGCCGAGGCGGCCCTGGCAGGCGCCGGCTGCGCTATCCCCGCACTGCTGCTCGCCGCCTGCTGCGGATGGCTGACCGCCGCGCTGTGGCGGTGACGCTGGACGGTGGCGACCAGCGTCTCCAGCAGCACCGAGGAGCGCGCCGGCTTGATCAGCTGTGCATCGATGCCGAGGTCGCGGTAGCTGGTGTTGGCGAGCGACTGGTCGACGGACGTCAGCATGATGATCGGCGTGTGCGCAAGGCCGTCGGTGTTGCGCACGATACGCGCCATCTCGGCGCCGCTCATGCCCGGCATCTGGTAGTCGAGCACGACACAATCGACCGGCACGCCATAGGCGGCGGCGGCGATCAGCACCTTCAACCCCTCGGCGCCGCTCTCGGCCGCGCAGGAATCGAACGTCCACGACGCCATCTGCTCGCTCAGGATCGAGCGGTTGACGGCATTGTCGTCGACGATCAGCACCCGGGCTCCGGTGACGTCGACCGGCATGATCCGCTGCCCGCTCTGTTGCATGGCCCGCGGCAGCGTCACTGTGAACCAGAAGGTCGAGCCCTTGCCCTCATCGCTCTCGACCCCGATCTCGCCGCTCATCAGCTCGACCAGTCGCGAGGTGATGGCAAGACCGAGCCCAGTGCCCTCGTGCCGCCGCGTCGACGACGTATCGACCTGGTTGAACTTCTCGAACACGGCCTTCAGCTTGTCTTCCGGAATGCCAATGCCGGTGTCGGTCACCGAGATGGTGAGCTTCGTTCCCGTCGGCACGCGCTCGCCGGTGACGTCGACCAGCACATGGCCTTCGTCGGTGAACTTCACCGCATTGCCGAGCAGGTTGGTGACGATCTGCCTGATGCGCCCGACATCGCCGACGAACTGGCTGTCGAGGCCAGGCTGCACGCGCACGATGAGCTCGAGATCCTTCTCCTTGGCGCGAGTCGACACCAGCGTTGCCACATCCTCGATGGCCTCGGCAAGGTTGAAGGGCGCCGGATCGAGCACCAGCTGGCCGGCATCGATCTTGGAGAAGTCGAGGATGTCGTTGATGATGGTCAAAAGCGCGTTGCCCGACTTCACGATGATGTCGGTGAACGTCTTCTGCTTGGGGTCGAGGTCGGACTTGGCGAGCAATTCGGCCATGCCGAGCACGCCGTTCATCGGCGTGCGGATCTCATGGCTCATATTGGCCAGGAATTCCGACTTGGCGCGGTCGGCGAGCACGGCGCGCTGCCGCGCCTCGCTGAGTTCGGCCTCGCGCTGCTTGAGCTCGGTGATGTCGGTGGTCGATCCGATCAGATAGAGCGAACCGTCGGAGGCAATCATCGCCCCCTTGCGCGCGAACTGGTGCCGCACGCTGCCGTCGGGCAGCGTCACGCTCTCCTCGATCTCCTGCGTCTCGCCGGTGCGCAGCACGGCGAGATCGCCAGCGACGAAGGCCTCGCCGTCCGGCCCGAAGATTTCGACGTCGGTCCTGCCGATCGCATCTTCCTTGGCGAAGCCGGTGAGGTCGCACCAGCCCTTGTTGACGTAGAACTGCCTGAGGTCCGAACGCTTGGCGTAGATCGACACCGGCACGTTGTCGATGAGGCTGCGGAACACCTCGTTCTCGCGCATGCTCTCTTCCAGCGCCCGCTCGCGCGCCTTGACGTCGGTGATGTCGGTGCTGGAGCCGACCAGATGCACCGACCCGTCTGTCGCCACCAGGCGGCTCTTGCGCGTCATCAGTTGCCGCACGGTGCCGTCGCGATGGGTGACAGGCTCCTCGACCTCCAGGACCTTGCCGGCGACGACCACTTCGGTGTCGTCATGGCTGTAGCTTTCGGCATCCTCGGCGCCGAACAACTGGCGGTCGCTGCGGCCGATGACGTCCTCCTTGGCGAGGCCGGTGATGGCGCACCAGGCCTTGTTGACGAATTCGATGCTGAGATCTTGGGCCTTGATGAAGGCAGCCACCGGCAGCTCGTCCATGACGTGCCGGAACAGATCGATCTGCCGCATCGAGTCATGCAGCGCCTTCTCGCGGCTCTTGATGTCGGAAATGTCGACGCGCACGCCGATGAAGGTGCCGTCCTCGGTCCGCATGTCGTAGACTTGGTACCAGCGGCCGTCCGGATTGCGCCGTTCATAGGATGAGTTCGGCAGCCGGTAGTGGGCGAGCATCGCGTCGAACCACCCGTCGCGATCGCGCTCGTAGAGGCTGTCGATCTCAGGATCGCCGCTCTGGCGGAAATAGCCGACCGAATGGCCGAGCGCCAGCGCCTCGCGGAAGCTTCGGCCGGGCTGCCACACCGGCTTCAGCGCCGGAAGCGTCTCCTGCAGTTTTCGGTTGGCGAAGACGAACCTGTCGTCACGATCGTAGATGATGACGCCGGCCGGCAGCGATTCCAGCACGGTGGCGAGGTTCTTGCGCGCGTCCTCGGCCTCCGCCTCGCGCTCCTTCATGTCGGTGACGTCGACATAGGAGATCAGCCGCTTGCCGCCGGCAAGCGGCGCCAGCGAGGCAATCAGCGTGCGGCCGTCATTGAGTGGCAGCTGCCGCGATCCGGCAACGCCAGCCCTGATCTCGGCTTCGCGCTCGGCCATGAGGCGCTGCCATGCCTCGTCGTCGGCTCCGTAGGGGTCGATCCCGCGGCTCGCTTCCATCAGCTCGCGGAAGCCGCTGCCGATCCCGGCGCGGCTGGGCTCGATTTTCCAGAACTCGTGGAAGGCGCGGTTGATCACCTGCGCGCGCATGTCCGAGTCGAGGACAAGGACGCCGATCGGCATTTGGTCGACCATGGCGCGAAGATTGGCGAAGGTCTCCGCGGTCCTGGCGTTGGCGCTCTCGACCTCGGCATCACGGCGCTTGACGTCGGTGACCTCGTAGTAGGTCAACAACCGCTTGCCCCCGGACAGCGCGGTGACCGAGAACATCATTGTCCTGCCGTTGGCGTGGACAAACTCGCGCGGCGCGACTGAGCCGCCACGAATCTCCGCGAAGCGGCTGGCGAGGTAGCGCTGCCATTCCTCTTCGCCGATATCGCCATATATGCCGTTGCGGCGATTGAGTTCCATCAGCCGGCTGAACGGCGCGCCGACGCTCACTGCCCCGTCGGGAATTCTGGAGAGGTCGCGATAGGCCTTGTTGATGATCAGCGTGTCGAGCTGGGCATCCAGGAGCACGACGCCCATATGCATGGCGTCCATCGTGCGCTCGAGATCGGCAAGATGCTGTACGCCGTCTTCGGCGAGCGCATCGTCGCCGCGCGCAACCGCTGCTTCGAGGGGGTCGCGTTTGCCGCCGTTCCCCGTCCCGTCCACGTCCGCCATGCTGATGCCACCCCCAGCCGAACCCCCGTCGCGGTTCGTCGGCGGACTGTGCCTCAGAAGCATTAACGATCCGCTAACCTTAACAAACCGCGACCGGGGGCGAACTGTCGCGGCCTGGCCGCATCGCGCAGGTTGTCGGCTGCGGCGCTGCCGCGTTATAAACCGTATATTGGGGTGTTGCTAATGTTCGGACGGATCGTGCTGTTTTTCCTGTGCCCGGCGCTGCTTGCGGCAGGCGGCTGCGCACGCAGCGACGATGGCACCGTGATGATCCCGAAGCCGCTCGACGTCAGGCGTATCTGGGACAGGCCCCCGCCGCAGCCGCAGGCCGGACCGCCGCGAATGCAGGCAGGCCCCTTTCCGGTGGCACCGCTGGCACCAAGGCGGTTGCCTGGCCGCAGGCTCGGCCCCCCGCCAGCGCCGGCAGGGCAGGTGGCGAGCCCTCCCTCGCTGTCGTCCGAGCCGGAGCAGCCGCTCGCCTGCCGGAACGTCAGCGAGCCCGGCAAGCGCTACCGCGTGGTCTGCGAATAGCGGCGGCAAGGTCAGTTGGCCGGAAAGAAGGCCGGCGGCTCGATCCGACGGCGTCCTCAGCCGCCAACGCGGGGCCTAGCTCAAAGTGTCGAATGGCCTCGGTGAAACCTTTGGCGCACAATCGGCGTTCTAGGGCAAAGGAGACAGAGGATGTCGATTCACTTCACCGTCTCTGGCCTGACCAGGAACCTCATCCATTCACTTGGACTGGATCATGAGCGGGCGCCGAGACCCCTGACACAAGAGCAGAACCTGCTGTTGGAATGCTATCTGGCGGGCCAGATTCCGGAGTCGGCCTGGAGCGACTACGTCTTCGAGGCACCGGAATTGCAGCGCCATGTCGATGCGAGGCGCGCGCGGCACTGATCCCCAGACCGACCCGCCCATAGGCCTTTACTGCTTGGGCGAATTGAACCGCAGCGTGAAGATGTTGCCGGCAATGCCCTGCGCCAGCGCCGGCGAGAAGCTCAGCGGCAGGCACTGCTGCAGCGCCGCGGTCGCGGCGTCGACATAGGCCTGCCTCGCCTTCGCGTCGCCGTTCACTTTTATCGCCGTCGGCTTGGGTGGGCCGATCAGCGTGCCGTCCCGCCTGAAGCTGAAGCTCAAGGTCACCGACGAGTTCTCCGAATTGGCCGGCGGGGTCCAGCATGCCTGCAGCGCCGCTCCGACATCGTTCATGGTGTTGAGCGAGGCGGCATTCGACTGACAGGGCATGGCTGCCAGCAGTGCGACGAAGCATGCCGAGAGTGCAGTGCCTTTCATTGCCGGGGATCCTCCTCTATCCCGCTCCGCCGCCGCCTTCATGCTGCGGTCAAAGCCGAAGATGACAAAAGGTTTTGCAGGGATAGCCAGGCGCCTTCGCCAAGGTCGGGCAGCCGGCGAAAAGCAAAAGGCCGGCGCAGGGCCGACCTTTCCTTTCGCCTCGGCATCCGCGCCAGTACATCCGTGGTCGCGCGCCTGAGGTGAACCAGCGGCCAGTAGACAGGTCTTTGGTTAACCAATCCCTAACCCCGACCGGTCGCCAGGCTCAGCGACGCTACTTGGCGGCGATCACGCTTTGGCCTGCGACCGCACATAGGCAATGTAGCCGCGCACATCGCCGGCCGGCTCGGCATAGGCGTTGCCGAGCTTCTTCTCCATCGCCGCCATATAGTCCTTCGCCCACTGCGGCAGTGCATAGTCGATGACCGCCAGGAATTCGAGCGTCGCTGCCAGCCTTATGTCGGCGATCGACGGGTTGCTGCCGCCGATGAACGGCTTGCCGTTGCGGAAGAAGCTGTGGAAGACCTCCAGCGGCTCGGCGATTGCAGAGGCGGCCGCCTTCTGGGCCTCCGATTTCCTGTCGGGATGGGCGTCGCTGTGGCCGACCTCGCCGGCATATTGCGGGAAGCCGAGCGCCGGATAAGTGGCGCGCGCCACGTAAGGGTAGAGCGTGCCGACCAGGTAGAACATGGCGCTGTCGATCATGGCCCGCTTGGCCGGCGCCTTGGGGTAGAACTTCTCCAGCCCGTGCTTGTTGGCGAGATACTGCATGATGGCGCAGCTTTCCCACAGCACGCCCCGCGGCAGGCCCTTGTCCTCGATCATCGGCGTCAGATGGGCCGGGTTGCGCGCCAGGAATTCCGGCGAGCGCGTAAGCCCCCAGGCGTCGGTCTCGGCATGGTCGAAGCCGGCGGCGCGCGCGAACACCCGAACGGTCATGTTGTTGACGCTCGGCTTCAGCATGCTGAGCTTCAGCCCCGGCTTCTTCGCCGGCTTGGCCTTAGGCGCGGCCCTTGCCGTCGCCTTAGGCGCGGCCCTTGCCGTCGCCTGCGCGGCCTTGGCCGTCGCCCTCGCGGCTGGCTTGGCTGCTGCTTTTGCCTTTGTTGCCGGCTTCGCAGCCGCTTTCGCCGCCGGCTTGGCGGTCTTTGTTGCCGGCTTGGCCGGTTTGCTTGTGCTCTTTGTCGCTGCCTTCGCCATCTGTTCCTCCCTCAGGCTTGTCAGTCTCGTGCGTATGGATTTTTCGGCCCCCGATCATCCGACAAGGTCGCGCGCGACCATTCGACCAGCGTCTGGATCGCGTCGGCGAGATGCACTTCCGCGATGTTGTAATCGCCGCGCGCGACACGGATCTTGTGCGCCTGCATCAGCACGTCGGCATGGGTGAAGCCCGTCGGCGGCTCGAAGCGATACGAGGCGAGCTCGATCAGCAGGCCAAGCGGATCCTCGAAATAGATCGAATCCATGAAGCCGCGATCCTTGACGCCGCTATGCTTGATGCCGCGCTCGTCGAGCCGGGCGACCGCTTGCAGGAAGGTGACGCGCGACACCGAAAAGGCGATGTGGTGGACGCAGCCCGTATCGGTTGGCGTGCGCCTGGCCACCGCCGCGCGGCTCTCGTCGGTAAAGACGGTGATCAGCCGGCCGTCGCCCGGATCGAAATAGAGATGGCTCTCGCTCGCCTTGTCGAGATTGGGCTGTTCGAAGACGAAGGGCATGCCGAGCACGCCTTCCCAGAAATCGATCGAGGTCTGGCGCCCGGCGCCGACCAGCGTGATGTGATGGACGCCCTGCGACTGCAGTTTCTGCATCGGTCTCCCTCTCTGCGATCCTTCGCCTCTGTATCGGGCGAGTTCTGATCCGCATCCGCCGCGCCTTGATGCTTCCTGCGACGGCGCCTTGCGCCTATGGCGCAAAAACCAAGACGCGATGCTAATTCAATCCGCAGCACTGCGCCAGAAGCTCGCAACGGCGCCAAGCGGCATAGAGTCCGAGATCGATCCCACTACGGTGCGGACACAGCCAGCACAGCGCAGAGCTTACCGATCACGGAATATGCCTACTCTATTCCGTATCAAGTCACGGCTCGATCAGCCCGAGCCTGTATCCGGGCGACAAACCGACGTGCCTCATCGTCAACCGCCATGACGGTGCCTGACCTACGCGTGGACGCGAAGTCGAGCCCCGCAAAATAGACGCCCGGAACCGAGGCGATGCCATTTTCGTGGACCGGCTGGCGTCGCTCGTCGAGAACACCGGGTACATCGATCCAGCTGAAATCGCCGTCAAAGCCCGTACAC
>NZ_RZOS01000170.1:0-11453 GCF_004022605.1 Mesorhizobium sp. M4B.F.Ca.ET.089.01.1.1 | reverse complement strand
CGAAGACGATTGCCAGAACCGGATTGCGCATCGACCCCTCCATGCCCATTCATGCTGGGCCGCGCGGTGTTGCGCGCGGCATGCATGATCACGCGGATGTTACCAGCCGGGCATTGCAGGACCACTAAGGAAAAAGGTGAGTGGATCCTTAGCAAATCACTGAAAATGCCGCCGGGGGATGGGACGACGGCGGCCTGCCGGTATTCGCGCCAGCCGAGAACGCTCAGTCCGCGTCGGCGACGGTCGTCTGTCCGCCGGCCCATGCTCGCCAGGCGCGCTCGTCGCCATGGAAGACGTTGAGGTCGATGCGGCCCCTCACCCCGTGCGACAGGCCGGAGCCGGAATACTGCCAGAACACCCATTTGCGGCCGGGATAGACCTTTGACGGATGGCGCGCCACGGCGCGCAGCCAGAACGGATAATCGGGGAAGGCGCCGCGCAGGTTGTCGCGGTAGAAGTCGGGGCTGGTGTAGATGATCGGACGCTGGCCGTAATAGCGTTCAAGCTTGTCCATGAACACCTGCATCTTCTGCAGCACCGTGTCGCGCGACGGCCGCCGCTTGCAGGACGACTCGCCGTTCCATTCGACGTCGATCACCGGCGGCAGCGCGCCCTCGACCCGCGGCACATTGCGGATGAACCAGTCGGCCTGCTCGCCGGCGGTGCGGCACCAGTAGAAGAAATGATAGGCGCCGCGCTTCAGCCCGGCAGCGTCGGCGTTGCGCCAGTTGGTCCTGAACATCGGGTCGAGATGATCGCCGCCGTCGGTCGCCTTGATGTAGGCGAAGTTGGCGCCCTGGGCGCGCAGCTTTTCCCAGTTGACGTTGCCCTGCCAGCGCGAAACGTCGACGCCGTGCACGGCAAGGTGCCGGGGCGAGGCGCGGCCGAAATTGATCGGCTTGGCATCGCGGAAGCCATAGCGGGTGACGGGACCGGCCAGCATCGCGGGCGCCGCCCGCGACAGGCGCTTCGGCGCTGCCATAAGGGCTGCCGGCTGGACCGGCGGCTCGACGTTGTCGGGCAGGTTCGGCGCGGGGAACGCGACCGTCTCTTCCTCGGCAAGACTGAACGGAGGCGCATTGTCGTCGGCCACCGGCTCCGGCGGCCGCATGCGCGCGTCGCCTGCCATCGATGTGGTCTCGACTGTTGTTTCCGTTTCGGCCGTGGCCTCGGCCGCCGCGACGGGCGCGCGCGGCCTGACGACGGAACTGGTGGTTTCGTTGGACGGCACCTGCAAGGCGTCCATGCCCGATGTGGACGAGCAGCCGGCAAGGCACAGCGATGCAAGCACAAAACTGACGACGCCTGAGAACCGCATCTGGACCTGTACACAAAACAAAACAGGCCGAGGGCGGATTGCCACCGGCAGATCCGATTCCTAACGAGAAATTACCAATAAAGTTTGAATCAACTTGTTAGGGATAAATGGCGGCTCGCCGGCGGCATCATCGGAATGTCCTCGGGGCAACGGTGTTTCCCACATCCTGCTTGACAAGCCTCGCCATGATATTATCCTCCACTAATCTTACATCGTAAGGTTAGGCTTTCGGGAGGAGAAGCCATGTCGTCCGCCCTGTCGGAACTGGAACCCGTCATAGTGCCGGTGCCGCATCCGCCGGCCATCGCGATCGAGGATGTGTCAGGCGATTTCAGCCGCGCCATCGAGCGCGCCGAGGTCAGTGCCTGGCTCGACCTCTACGCCGCGGCGCCGGCCGATTTCGCCGCGCAGCAAGGGCTTTCGATGGCGGCAGACGGCGACCTCGCCTGGACGACCTGCACGACGATCCCGTTCATCCATTTCAACTGCGTGAAGAATCTCGGCGTCGACAGCCCGGCTACCGAAAGCCAGCTCGACACGCTGCTGGCGCATTACCGCGCTGCCGGCATTTCGCGGCCCTGGTTCTACGTCAATCCGCACACCGAACCTTCCCGGCTCAGATGCTGGCTCGAAGCGCGCGGCCTGCAGCGCCAGGGCGGCTGGGAGCGTATCTATCGCGAAGCGGAGCCACTGCCATCCGAGCCGCTCTTCGCGGCCGACGGGGTTGCTGTCGAGCGCGTTACGAAATCAACGGCGGCGGAATGGGCCGGCTTCATCGACCGTCAGTATCGGCTGGCGACCTCACCCTGGCTGCTGGCGCTGGTCGGCCGCAAGGGCTGGCATCATTACATGCTGAAGCGGGACGGCGCGGTGGTGGCGGTGCGCTCGCTGTTCATCGGCGCCGACGGCGCGGCCTGGAGCGGCATCGACGCACCGGTGCCCGGCATCATGGCGCCGAGCTTCGATCTCGACGCGGTGCTTGGCGAAGCGCTGGTCCGCGACGGCCTGGCGGCCGGCGCGAAACTGTTCGTCGCCGACATCGAAGCGCCGCATGAGGAGCGCGACGGCCCTGCCTATCGCAACTATGCGCGCCTTGGCTTCAGGATCGCCTATTTCCGCAGCCATTACAGCTATTTGCCGGCTACTTCCAACTAAAGGATTCAGCTTGTTCTTGGAATTGCTTTAGACCCGCAGCCATTGCCGGAAACAGTTCTTGGCGACCATGTGGGCCGGCGGCACCATCGGCTGGCCGGCGCGCATGTCGTCAGCCGCGCCGCCGCGAGCCCTCTCGAGCAGGGTGCGAAGCTCGGCCGGCTGCACGCGGTCGCGCTCCATCACGAGCCGGACCATCGGGTCGTTCAAAAGCTCGTCCAGGGTGTTGATGCTCTCGCTCATCCGTCGCCTCCTCGAATGCCGGCCCGCGCACGATAGATAGGCAGCCAATGATGGCCCGCCAATGACGCTTTGCCGGCTATGTCGTGAATCGAAGATGAAATTTTTGTGCAGGCACTTCCCCTTCTCCCCCTGTGGGAGAAGGTGGATCGGCGCGCAGCGTCGAGACGGTTGAGGGGTGCTGGAAGGAATGAGACGTCGGCGTCTTCTGGAACACCCCTCATCCGACCGAGCTTCGCTCGGCCACCTTCTCCCACAAGGGGAGAAGGTAAAACTCTACCCGGGTGGCAGGCCCTCATATTGCGGCAGGCCGTCGTCCAACCGTACCCAGGGCTGCTTCGAGGCCGTCCAGAAATGCATGTCGGGCTTGAACAGGGAAGGATCGTCGAGCGAGCCCGAGGTGATGCCAAGAATGCCTCTGGAATCGCGCCTGGAAAACAGCGTCGCACCGCAGGCCGCGCAAAAGCCGCGCTTGAGGTCCGGCGAGGAGTTGACCGTCGCCACTTCGCCCTCGACGGTCACGTCGTCGATGCGAAACAGCAGCCGCGCGTTGAACGCCGCGCCGATCGCCTTCTGGCAGATCCGGCAATGGCAGACGCGTTCGTTGATCGGCGCCACCTCGGCGCGGTAGCGCACCGCTCCGCACAGGCAGCCGCCCTGATATTTCGTCATTGCCGGTATCCGTTCGCTCGGGAAGAATGCCGGAACCGTAGCCGGACGGGTCGCTGCGTCAATTGAAAAGCTTTTATGGAATGCCATCGTTTGCGATGATGCGACCGGCGCAGATGGCAGCGCGTGCAAAAGCATGCGGCCGCCTCCAGGGAGACGGCCGCGTGAGATTGCCGACCCGCTATTCCGTTGCGCCGAGCATCTCGTCCCAGCTCTTCACCTTGGTCACACCGTCGAGGAAGGGCAGTGCGGTGGCGGGCAGTTCCGGCGCGAAAAAGATGTCGTAGTGGGTGCGGTTGGGGATGATCGCCAGCCGGTTCTGCGACAGGTTCTCGCGCATCCAGCCGGCATCCTTCTGGCCGCCGCCGAGCATCTGGAAGAACTTGATCTCGTGCTCGGGCTTGTACATGTCGCTGTCGCCGTAGACGAGCATGACCGGCATCTTCAGCTTCGGCACATCGGCCGAGAAGTCGCGCTCGTTGCGCATGAAGGCGCCGAGCGTGTCGAGCAGCCTCGGGAAATCGTCCGGATGTGGCGCCACGGCGACGTAGGATTTGTACATCGGCGTATCCTTCATGAACGGGGCCGCGGCCGCGCTCACCTGCGCCTGCTGCGGGCGCATCTCGTCGTAGAAGCCGTTGGTGGCATATCCCGTCGACACCATCACCAGCCGGCGCACCGCCTCCGGGTGCTGGACAGCCATGCGGAAGGCGACGCCGCCGCCCAGCGAATAGCCCATGACGTCGACCTGGTCGTAGCCAAGCGCCTTGACGATCGCCGCCATGTCGTTGCCCATCGCTTCGACGCTGAACGGCCGCTCGCCAAGCGCGGTGCGGCCATGGCCCTGCAGATCCACGGCGATCACGGTGCGATGCGCGGCGAATTGCGGCAGGACCGGCGCGAACATGTCGGTGGACCCGAGGCCGCCATGCAGCAGCAGCAGCGGCTCGCCCTTGCCGTAGATGGCGTAGTAGTAATTCAGGCCGTCGATCGGCAGCAGGCCGGATTTCTCCGGCTTCACAGCGGCTTTGGTGGCAGCGGTCATGGCAGGCTTTGTCTCCTCGGATTGTGCATCTGGCGCGGCAATCAGCGCCACGGCCGAAGCGACCATGGCGAAAAACAGGGTCTTGGGCATTTGGTCTCCTCCAGTTGTGCCCCAAGGACGCGACGGCAGAGCGCAAGCCGACATGGCCGCGAGAAAATTTGCAGCGAAGCTGAAATTGGTTAGTGGCGCTTGGCCTGCACCAGATAGGCGTCGATCTCGGTCTCGCCGAGCCATTTGGCGGCTTCCAGCCGGTGCAGGCCTTCAACCAGAATGTGGCGCTTGCCGTCGTGGCGGACCTGGATCGGCATTTTCATGCCGTTTTCGAGAATGTCCTCGGCCAGATGGCGGACGGTTTCCGGGTGGAGCGTCTTGCGGCGCGCGGCGGGCACATAGATGTCGTCGACCTTGACCTTTTGCACGCGCAGCATGTCGGCTCCCGGCGCTGAAACTTCGCCCTGACTGAGATAGTCTGTTTGCCGGATATGGCCAAGGGCAAGCGGATGCTGGCCCGATCGTTTCCATTTGACGCTTGGCCGGCCAATGGTCTCAATGGCGGCCTGTTGGTTTCAGGTGTTCATTGACGCGACTGCCGACCGAATTCCCCGATTTCGGGCTGACGCCCGAGCAGCGCCGCGAGGCGGTGCGCGGCCATTACTACGAATGGCCCGGCAGGGACGGCGCGCGCGGCGAGATCTGGTGCTACAGCGACCGTTTTTCGTACCGCCCCGGCGAAACGGTGGCGTTGCATGTCAGCGCGACGGCGCCGCAATTCGGCATCACGATTGTTCGCGACGGCGGCGCCGAAATAAGGGTGTTCGAAAAAACCGGCATCGCGGCGCGCTGGCAGGAGACGCCCGTCCAATGTTCGGTCGAAGGCTGCGGCTGGGACACTTCCTTCGAGTTCCGCATCGGCGATGCCTGGCCGTCCGGCGCCTACCGCGTCACGCTCACGGCCGAGGGCCGTGACGGCACGCCGATCCAGAGCCATCACCTCTTCATCGTCACGCCCCTGCCCGGCAAGAAACCCGGCCGCTTGCTGCAGGTCGCGGCGACGGGAACCTGGCTCGCCTACAACACCTGGGGCGGCTCCAACCACTATCAGGGCATCACCGGCCCGAACCGGGACCAATACGCCACGATGGTGTCGACGCAGCGTCCCTGGTGCCGCGGCTTCGTCGTGTTGCCGAAGGAGGCCCCGCGCGTACCGCTGGAGATCGCGGTGCCGCCGAAGACCGTGCCGCGATATCCGCACATGGAATGGGCCTTCGCCACCGGCCATTCGAAGAAATACGCCTCGTCCGGCTGGGCGAGCTATGACAGCCATTTCTTTCGCTTCGCCGAGCGCGCCGGCTACGCGATCGATCTCGCCAGCCAGCACGAATTGCATTTTTCGCCCAATATCCTCGACGGCTATGACTGCGTCGTCTTCGTCGGCCATGACGAATACTGGACCTGGGAGATGCGCGACGCGGTCGACGCCTATGTGGAGCGTGGCGGCCACGCGGCACGCTTTGCCGGCAACTTCATGTGGCAGACCAGGCTGGAAGACGAGGGGCGGCGGCAGGTCTGCTACAAATACCGGGCGCGCGCCGAGGACCCGGCGTATCGCGGCGGCGACGTGACCCGCGCAACCAACTCCTGGGAAGCGCCCGAGATCGGCCGGCCGGGTTCGGCAACCTTCGGCCTCAATGCGACCAGGGGCGTCTATGCCGGCTGGGGCGGCTGCGCGCCGCGCGGCGTGCGCGGCTTCCCGGTCTATCGCCCCGAACACTGGGCCTTCGCCGGCACCGGCATCTATTACGGAGACCTGCTCGGCGCCGACAGCCATGTCTACGGCTATGAGGTCGACGGGCTGGATTTCGAGATCCGCGGCGGCCTGCCCTACCCGACCGAGCAGAGCGGCGCGCCCGACGGCCTGCAGGTGCTGGCGGTCGGCATGGCGAGCCAGGTCGAGGAAAGCGCGGACATCCCGATCGAGGACCAGTTCCTCACCGACGAGGATGGTCGCTTCACCGCCGAGACGCTGTTCGGCGAAGCCAGCGACGCCAATCTCGACAAGGTCAAGCGCGGCAACGGCATGATCGTCAATTTCCCGCGCGGCAAGGGCGAAGTGTTCCATGCCGGAAGCTGCGAATGGGTCGCCGGCCTGCTAAGGCAGGACGCGATGGTCGAGCGCGTGACGAAAAATGTCCTCGACCGCTATCTCGGAAAGTCCTGACATGCCGAAACCGCAAGTCCAGAATGCAACTGACGCCGAAGCGCGGCCGCCGTCGCATCTGTTCTATCTGTCCAGCCTGCGCCGGCCGCTCGTCGAGCGTGCCGAGGGCATCTATTTCTGGACCAAGGACGGCCGCCGCTTCATCGACGGATCGAGTGGACCGATGGTCGCCAATATCGGCCATTCCAACCGCAATGTGCTCGACGCCATGAAGCGGCAGATGGACAAGACCACCTTCGCCTATCGGCTGCATTTCGAGAACGAGCCCGCGGAAGAGCTGGCGCGGGAGCTGGCCGGCAAGCTGCCCGCCGGCATGGACCGCATCTTCTTCGTCTCCGGCGGCTCGGAGGCAACGGAATCCTGCATCAAGCTTGCCCGGCAATGGGCGGTTGCCACCGGCCAGCCCAAGCGCTGGAAGGTGATCGGCCGCTTCCCTTCCTATCATGGCGGCACGCTCGGCTCGCTCGCGGTCACCGGCGACGATGCGCTGGCCGAGACTTTCCTTCCGATGATGCGGGCGATGCCGACCGTGCCGGCGCCGACGGCTTGGCGCGACCGCGACAACCTTTCGCTGGAACAGCGCGGCATCCGCTATGCCGACATGCTCGAAGAAAAGATCCAGGCCGAAGGCCCGGAGAGCGTGCTCGCCTTCATCATGGAACCGGTCGGCGGGGCGGCAACGGCCGCTCTTGTCGCGCCCGACAGCTACTATCCGCGCATCCGCGAAATCTGCGACCGCTACGGCATCCTTCTGATCCATGACGAGGTGATGAGCGGCGCCGGCCGAACCGGCAAATTCCTCGGCGGCGACCACTGGAACTGCAAGCCGGACCTGGTCGCGCTGTCGAAGGGGCTGGGCTCGGGCTACGCGCCGCTCGGCGCGCTGGCCGCACCGAAGCGGCTGGTCGAGCCGCTGCTTGCCGCCGGCGGCTTCCAGCATGGCCACACCTATGCCGGCAATCCGCTCGCCTGCGCCGCTGGGCTCGCAGTGCTCGGCGAGATGGGTCGTCTCGACCTTATCGCCAACGCCGCCGCCATGGGCGACGTGCTGATCGGCGAACTGAGGGCGTTGCAAAAGCGCTTTCCCTTCATCGCCGACGTGCGCGGCAAGGGTCTGCTGCTCGGCGCCGAAATGGTTGCCGATCCGGAGACGCTGACGCCGATCGCGCCGGGCAAGAAGGCGACGCAGCGCCTGCTCGACCTCGCTTATGAACGCGGCCTCATCATCTACGGCCGCAAGGTCAAGGGCGGCGTCGACGGCGACAATTTCATGGTCGCGCCACCAATGATCATCACGCGCGAGCAGATCGGCGAGATGATCGCCATCATCGGCGACTCGCTGGCAGCGCTCGCCGCCGAACTCGACCTGCCGGTCGAAAGCTGAAGGGGTAGAACAAGATGGCGACGAGAAAAGTCATCATCACCTGCGCCGTCACCGGCTCGGTGCATACGCCGTCCATGTCGCCCTATCTGCCGGTCACACCAGACCAGATCGCCACGGACGCCATTTCCGCCGCCGAAGCCGGCGCCTCGATCCTGCATCTGCACGCCCGCGATCCTAAGGACGGACGGCCGACCGCCGACCCGGAAGTGTTCATGCATTTCCTGCCGCGCATCAAGCAGGCGACCGATGCGGTGATCAACATCACCACCGGCGGCTCCTCATTGATGACCCTCGACCAGCGGCTCGCCGCACCGCTCCGGGCCGAGCCCGAAATGTGCTCGCTCAACATGGGCTCGATGAATTTCGCCCTGTTCCCGATGCTCGACAAGCCGCGGGAGTGGCAGCACGAATGGGAGCCGAAACTGCTCGAGGCTACCCGCGACACGATCTTCAAGAACACGTTCGCCGACATGGAGACGGTGCTGGAAAAGCTCGGTAAAGGCTGCGGCACGCGCTTCGAGTTCGAATGCTACGACGTCGGCCACCTCTATTCGCTGGCGCATTTGCGCGATCGCGGCCTGGCGTCCGGGCCGCTGTTCCTCCAATTCGTGCTCGGCATTTTGGGCGGCATTGGCGCCGATCCCGACAATCTCATCCACATGAAGCGCATCGCCGACAAACTGTTCGGCGACAGCTACCAATTCTCGGTTCTCGCCGCCGGCCGCCACCAGATGCCGCTGATCTCGATCGCCGCCGCCATGGGCGGCAATGTCCGCGTCGGGCTGGAGGACAGCCTCTACGATGGGCGGCAACTGGCGAAGTCGAATGCCGACCAGGTGCGGCGCATACGCTCGGTGCTGGATGGCCTGTCGCTGGACGTGGCGACGCCCGCGGAAGCGCGCGCAATGCTGGCGCTGAAGGGCGGCGACCGGGTGGCGTTTTGATACTCCGCCCCGGCACCGTCGACGACGTCGAGACCATCCACGCCGCGCTGCTGCGGATGAGCACCCACACCGGCGCGCATCAGGAGATGACCTCGACCGTCGAGGATCTTCGCCGCTATGGCTTCGGCGGCAAGCCCGCCTTCTCGTCCCTGATCGCCGAGGTCGATGGCGAGTTCGCTGGTCTCTGCCTGCACTTCCCGATCTTCTCGACCTGGATGGGACGTCCCGGCGTCTATGTGCAGGACCTCTATGTCGAGGACCGCTTTCGCGGCCGCCGGATCGGCGAAAAACTGTTGCGGCGCGTGGCGAAGGAATGCCGTGCTGCAGGCGGCGTCTATCTCAGGCTCTCCGTCGACACGGACAACGAAACCGCCAAGGCCTTCTATGAAAGGCTGGGCATTGGCTGGTCGAGCTACGAACAGACCCAGAAGATCGTCGGCGACGCCTTCTTCGCCTTTGCGGATGCACCAGAGGACAGCGCATGAAAACCTATTATGCCGAGGAACAGAAGCGCCACGATCCCAAGGCTTTTCTCTCCAGCGGCGCCCAGCAGCCCAATCCGGAAAAACCCGAGCGCATCGAGAGATTGCTGGCCGGCGCGAAAGCCGCCGGTTCGGCGATCGAACGGCCGCGGAACCATGGGCTGGGTCCGGTCGCGGCGGTGCACACGCCAGAATATCTCGACTTCCTCGAGCATATTTTCGAGCGCTGGCAGCGTATCGAAGGCGCCTCGGCGGAAGTGATCCCGAACATCCATCCGATCGCCCGTGGCGGTTCTTATCCTGCGTCCGCCGTTGGCCAGGCCGGCTACCACATGGCGGACACAGCCTGCCCGATCTCGGCCGAAACCTGGAACAGCTCGCTGTGGAGCGCCTGGAGCGCCGTTGAGGCGGCCGAAGCGGTGATGGCGGGCGCGTCTTCGGCCTACGCGCTCTGCCGTCCGCCCGGCCATCATGCCTTCGTCGATGTCGCCGGGGGATTTTGCTTCATCAACAATTCGGCGGTCGCGGCGCAGGTGCTGCGAAGGAGCGCGGCACGTGTGGCGATCCTCGATGTCGACCTGCATCACGGCAACGGCACGCAAGGTATCTTCTATGCAAGGCCGGACGTGCTCACGGTGTCGCTGCATGCCGATCCGGTGCGCTTCTATCCGTTCTTCTGGGGGTATGCGGATGAGCGCGGCGAAGGCGCCGGCCTCGGCTACAATCTCAACCTGCCGCTGCCGCGCAAATCCGGCGACGCTGCGTTTCTCGAGGCGCTGGCGACCGCCTTCCGACGCATCCGCGCCTTTGCGCCGGAGGCGCTTGTCGTGGCGCTCGGGCTCGATGCTTTCGAGGGCGACCCGTTTGGTGGCCTTTCCGTCACGACGCCCGGCTTCTCGCGCATCGGCGAGGCCATCGCCGGGCTCGGCCTGCCGACGGTGATCGTCCAGGAGGGCGGCTATCTGTGCGACGCGCTCAGCGACAACCTCACTGCTTTCCTGACCGGCCTTGGCGGCAAGCAGCGATGAGCAATTCCAGGAAAAGTGCGTAGCGGTTTTCCGTCCGGAATTGCGTGAAAGCAACGTGGCTCAGGCTCGCTGCTGCCTCAGCATGGCCACGACCCGCCGCACGCTTTCCAGCGTCTCGTCGATCTCGTCCGCCGTGTTGTAATGCGCGATGCCGATGCGCACGACGCCCTCGCCGGCCGGAATGCCGAGCTGGTGGACGATCTCCCAGGCATAGTTGTGGCCTGACCAGAGGAAGATGTTTTCGGCGTTCATCTGCCGCACGATCGTCTCCGGCGCGATGCCCTCGACGGTAAAGGACACGGTCGGCACGCGCTCGCCGATCCGCGCCGGATCGGTGATGCCGTGGATGGTCAGGCAGGCAATGCCAGACAGGCCGTCGATCAGCTTTTGCGCCAGCGTGTTCTCGTAGGCGATCGACACTTCGAACGCCCTGGCGATCCGCTGCCGCCGCGAGCCGCCCTCGCCCGCCGCCGCGCCGAGATCGGCGAAATAATCGACCGCCGCGCCGAGACCGGCCATCAGTTCGATCTGCGGCGTGCCGAGCTCGAAGCGTTCCGGCAGGCCGTTGGACGAGCAGCGGCATTTGTAGGGTTTCAGCGCATCAATGAGGTCGCGGCGCCCCCACAGGATGCCCATGTGCGGGCCGAAGAATTTGTAGGCCGAGCAGACGAGGAAATCGCAGCCGAGCGCCTGCACGTCGACCAGGCCATGCGGCGCGAACTGCACGGCATCGACATAGACCAGCGCGCCTGCCTGCTTGGCTACGGCCGTCAGCGCCTTCACCCGGTTGATCGAGCCGGTGAGGTTCGAGGCATAGTTCAGCGCCACGAGCCGCGTATTTTCCGAGAGCAGCGCACTCAACGCCGCTTCCTCGACCTGCCAGCTTTTCTCGTCGAACGGCAGGAAGCGCACGACGAGGCCAAGGTCCTCGGCAAGCTGCAGCCAGGGCGAGACATTGCCCTCATGATCCATG
>NZ_RZOS01000016.1:0-34199 GCF_004022605.1 Mesorhizobium sp. M4B.F.Ca.ET.089.01.1.1 | reverse complement strand
GGACGAAGGCGGCGATGCGGTCGCGGATCTCGCCGGCGCTCAGGAACACCGGTACGCGCGCCACCGGCGCGGTCGGCTCGAAGGACAGGCCGAGGCCGATGATCCGCCCCTTGTCGTCGACGTCGCGCACGATGAGCTCGATCGGTCCGATCAGCACCCGGTCGGCATATTCGGGATGGCCGCCGAGCCGCTCCGTCACCAGGGCGCCGACGGTCAGCTTGCGCTCGGCCTCGGTCAGGCCCGGCCCATAGGCGGCCTCCAATTCCTCGGCCAAGCGCGTCGGATCGAGCGCGAAGGCGCCGAAGAAATCCGCGTCCTCCGGATCGACCACGGCGCGGCTGGCGAACAGCTTGTCGAGCAGGCGCGGATAACGATCCGGCACGAAGATATAGACCTGGTCGCCGGCGGCCAGCCGGCCCATGTCCTGGAAGCGCATCGAGCGGCCGTCGCGCAGCACCAGCGAGGGCCGCGCCCAGCGCGGGATGCGCTCGCCGCGCGCCACCGGGCTGCCCGGCGCCACGCGATAGGCGAGCAGCTCGTGATGGGCCGAGCCCGGCAGTTCGAGCTCGACCTTGTCGAGCGGCCCGAGCCTCGCCGGCACGATGAGGCCGAGGCGGCGCGCCAGCGGCCCGACGGTCCAGCCCTGCACGACCAGCGATACCAGCACGATGATGAAGGCGGTGTTGAAGATGACGCGGCCGTTTTCCAGGCCACCGAGCAGTGGCGTGATGGCAAGCAGGATGGAGACCGCGCCGCGCAGTCCGACCCAGGAGACGAAAGCCACCTCGGGCCGCGGCAGGCGGAACGGGACAAGGCAAAGCCAGACGGCGACCGGCCGCGCCACGAAGATCAGGAACAGGCCGAGCAGGACCGCCGGCACCAGGATCGCCGGAAACTGCGAGGGCGTGGCGAACAGGCCGAGGATCAGGAACATGATGATCTGCGCCAGCCATGACATGCCGTCCTGGAAGCGCTTGAGGATGGTGACGGCGCGGATGTCGGAATTGCCCGCTATCAGGCCGGCGAGGTAGACCGCCAGGAAGCCGGAGCCGCCAATGGCGCCGGCGGCTGCGAACACCATCAGCGACAGCGTCAGCACGAAGATCGGCAGCAGGCCGTGGTCGAGGTTCAGCCGCTCGACAAGGCGCACGATGGCGAGGCCGCCGAGAATGCCGACGACGGCGCCGACACCCATGTTGAGCAGGAAGCCGAGCGCGAGGTTGGTGACCAGCACATTGGCCTCGGGATTGGCGTGGGCGGCGATGATCTCGACCAGGGTGATGGTGAGGAAGATGGCGATCGGGTCATTGGTGCCGGATTCCACCTCGAGCGTCGCGCGCACGCGCTCGCGCAAATTGATCTCGCCGGCGCGCAGCAGAAAGAACACCGCAGCCGCATCGGTCGAGGCGACGGCGGCGCCGAGCAGGAAGGATTCCAGCCAGGTGAGGTCGAGCAGGTAATAGGCGGCGGCGCCGAACAGGCCGGTGGTCAGGATGACGCCGACGGTCGCCAGCGACAGCGCCGGCCCGGCTGCCTGGCGCAGCGCATTGAGCGGCGTGCCGAAACCGGAATCGAACAGGATGACGGCCAGCGCCAGTGAGCCGGCAAAATAGGCCAGCCTTGCGTTGTCGAATTCGATGCCGAGGCCGTCGGTTCCGGTCGCCAGACCGATGCAGAGGAAGAGAAGCAGGAGGGGAGCGCCGAAGCGAAAGGCGATCAGGCTCGAAAACGCGGCGGCAACGACAAGGGCGGTGCCGACCAGCGTTACAAGATAGATCGCATGCTCCATCCGGAATTGCCCCTCAAATCCGCCTCCCTCCCCGCTTTACGGCAGAGTGGGGCGAAGACATGACCAGTGCAAGGCGGCAGCGTGGTTTTTTGCTCCTATGGGGCTGATTTCCGGAGCTTTTGCCGCTTGGGGCGCCAGCCCGGCCCGCAAACGAAAAACGCCCGGCCGAAGCCGGGCGTCTGGTCTGGAAAGATCGAAGTCCGCCGCGATCAGGCGATGGTCTTGCCGAAGGCGACCGCGGTGTCGCCCATGCGGTTGGAGAAGCCCCATTCATTGTCGTACCAGGAGAGCACCGACACGAAGTTGCCGTCCATGACCTTGGTCTGGTCGAGGGCGACGATCGAGGAATGCGGATCGTGGTTGAAGTCGATCGAGACATTCGGGTGATGGGTAACGGCGAGCACGCCCTTCAGCTTGCCCTTGGAGGCGGCGATCACCGCTTCGTTGATCTCCTGCGCGGTGGTCGAGCGCTTGGCGATGAACTTGAAGTCGACGACCGAGACGTTCGGGGTCGGCACGCGGATCGAGATGCCGTCGAGCTTGCCCTTGAGGTCGGGCAGCACCAGGCCGATCGCCTTGGCTGCACCGGTCGAGGTCGGGATCTGCGACAGCGCCGCCGCGCGGGCGCGGTAGAGGTCCTTGTGCATGGTGTCCAGCGTCGGCTGGTCGCCGGTGTAGGAGTGGATCGTCGTCATCATGCCCTTCTCGATGCCGACGGTCTCGTGCAGCACGGCGGCGAGCGGCGCCAGGCAGTTGGTGGTGCAGGACGCGTTCGAGATGACGATGTGGTCCTTGGTCAGCTTGTCGTGGTTGATGCCGTAGACGACGGTGAGGTCGGCGCCTTCGGCCGGCGCCGAGACGATGACACGCTTGGCGCCGGCGGTGAGATGCGCCGCCGCCTTGTCGCGGGCGGTGAAGATGCCGGTGCACTCGAGCGCGATGTCGACGCCGAGTTCCTTCCACGGCAGCTGGGTCGGGTCCTTGATGGCGGTGACCTTGAACTTCTCCGAGCCGACCGAGATCTGATCGCCGTCGACCGTCACTTCATGCGGGAAGCGGCCATGCACGCTGTCGTAGCGCAAGAGATGCGCATTGGTCTCGACCGGGCCGAGGTCGTTGACGGCGACGACGTCGATGTCCTTGCGGCCGGATTCATGGATGGCTCGCAGGATGTTGCGGCCGATACGGCCGAATCCGTTGATGGCAACTCTGACGGTCATGTTTCTCTCCCTGGGAGCTGGAAGGCGATTGGGTCCGCAGCTTCATAGCGGCGGACGGGCGAAGAATCCAGCCTTGGAAGGCTTGGATTTAAATCGATTAGGTTGGGCCAGCCCGCCAAGGCGGCCATGCTTGGTTTTGACGGGCTCGCTTGGCTCAACCCTTACTTGCCGTGCAGGCGGGCTTCCGCCGCTTTCGCCGCCGCTTCGGCGGTGATGCCGAAATGCGGATAGAGCTGCTCGATGGTGCCCGAGGCACCGAAGCCGGTCATGCCGACAAAGATGCCATCGCTGCCGATAATATGGTCCCAGCCCTGGCGGATGCCGGCTTCGATTGCGACCTTCACCTTCGCATTGCCGATCGTCTTCCTGCGGTAGTCGTCGCTCTGCTGGTCGAACAGTTCGAAGCAGGGCACCGAGACGACGCGGGTCGGGTGGCCGTGCTGCTGCAGCAACTCACGCGCGCCGAGCGCGACCTCGACCTCGGAGCCGGTGGCGAAGATGGTCACCGCCGCCTCGCCGTTCGCAGCGGCGAGCTCATAGGCGCCGGACGCGCTGAGGTTCTTCTCGCTGTGCTCGGTGCGAACGGTCGGCAGGTTCTGGCGGGTCAGCGCCAGCGTCGACGGCGTCTTTTCGGATTCGAGCGCCAGCTGCCAGCACTCCGCCGTCTCGACCGCGTCGGCCGGGCGAAAGACGTTGTGGTTGGGGATGGCGCGAAGCGCTGCCACATGCTCGACCGGCTGGTGCGTCGGACCGTCCTCGCCGAGGCCGATCGAGTCATGGGTCATGACGAAGATCGAGCGGATGCCCATCAGCGAGGCGAGGCGCATCGAGGGACGGGCATAGTCGGAGAAGCACAGGAACGTGCCGCCATAGGCGATCAGGCCGCCATGCAGCGTCAGGCCGTTGATCGCCGCCGCCATGCCATGCTCGCGGATGCCGTAGTGGACATAGCGCTGGCCATAGTCGTCAGGGGTGATGTTCTTGGTCTGGCTGGTCTTGGTGTTGTTGGAGCCGGTCAGGTCGGCCGAGCCGCCGATGGTTTCCGGCACCGCGCCGTTGATGACTTCCAGCGCCATTTCCGAGGACTTGCGGGTGGCGACCTTGGGCTTGTCGGCCGAGAGCTTCTTCTTGTAGTCGGCAATGACGCTGTCGAAGTTCGACGGCAGCTTGCCGGAGATGCGGCGCTCGAACTCGCCCTTCAGCGTGGCGTCCGCCTTGGCGAGACGGCCCTCCCAATCGGCGCGGGCCTTGGCGCCGGCCTGGCCGGCGGCGCGCCAGGCGTCGAGGATGTCGGCGGGAACCTCGAAGGGCGGCGAATCCCAGCCGAAGAATTTGCGCGCGCCGGCGATTTCCTCGGCGCCGAGCGGCGAGCCGTGCGCCTTGTTGGTGCCGGCCTTGGTCGGGGCGCCGAAACCGATGGTGGTCTTGCAGGCAATCATCGTCGGCTTGTCGGAATGGCGCGCCGCCTCGATGGCGTAGGCGATGGCTTCCGGATCGAAGCCGTCGATGTGGGTGGCGTTCCAGCCGGAGGCCTGGAAGCGGGCGACCTGGTCGGTGTTGTCGGCGAGCGACACCGGGCCGTCGATCGAGATGTTGTTGTTGTCCCACAGCACGATCAGCTTGTTGAGCTTGAGATGCCCGGCGAGCGCGATGGCCTCCTGGGAGACGCCCTCCATCAGGCAGCCGTCGCCGGCCAGCACATAGGTATAATGGTCGACGAGGTCCTTGCCGAAGGCGGCGTTCATGATGCGCTCGCCGAGCGCGAAGCCGACCGAGTTGGCGAGGCCCTGGCCGAGCGGGCCGGTCGTCGTCTCGATGCCGGCGGCATGGCCATATTCGGGGTGACCGGCGGTCTTCGATCCGAGCTGGCGGAAATTCATGATCTGGTCGAGGGTCATGTCCTCGTAGCCGGTCAGATAGAGCAGCGAATAGAGCAGCATCGAGCCGTGGCCGGCCGACAGGATGAAACGGTCGCGGTCGGCCCAGTGCGGGGCCTTGGCGTCGAATTTCAGGAAGCGGGTGAACAGCACCGTGGCGATGTCGGCGCAGCCCATGGGCAGGCCCGGGTGGCCGGAATTCGCCTTCTCGACGGCGTCCATGGAAAGGAAACGGATCGCATTGGCCATCCGGTCATGTTGTTCACGCGAGGTCATGCTTCCTCCGGGGTGGGGGTTTGAGGCCCTGGGAAAGGCCTGGAAAGGGTGCGCGACACATAGCAGGCGCGGCCCTTGAGTCAACAAATCGGTGCGTTTTTGCCGGGCTTGTGATGGCCCCGGCAGACCTACATTAGCGTTAGCGGGGGACAGTCGCGAGAGCTTTATTGACGTTGCCTTCACACGGCGCCTAATGTTTCCTGGATAACGCGTTCTGAACGCGAACGATTCGGTGATGGGCAGGGTGCAGGACGAGCCATGACCGGGGAAACGACGCTTAAGGAAGTCATCGCCAGGCTGGGCAAAGCCATTGAAGGCCTGGAAAACGCCGTCGCGGCCAAGCTCGAGCACGAGCGCGACTATTCGGAGGCCGAGGCGGAGGTGCAGCGCATGAACGCCGACCGCTCAAGGCTGGCGCAGGAACTCGACAATTCCGAAGCGCGCGCCGAGCGGCTGGAAGACGCCAACAAGGAAGTATCGCGCAGGCTGGTGACCGCCATGGAAACCATCCGCGCGGTGTTGGACAGGTAGGCCAATGGCACAGGTCACGGTTTCCATCGACGGCAAGCAGTACCGCATGGCTTGCGACGAGGGCCAGGAAGAGCACCTGATCGACTTGGCCGAGCGCTTCGACCGCTATGTCGCGCATCTCAAGGACTCGTTCGGCGAGATCGGCGACCAGCGGCTGACGGTGATGGCCGGCATCATGGTCATGGACGAGCTTTCGGAGCTGCAGAAGCGCGTCAAGGGCATGGAAAGCGAAGTGCTGACGCTGCGCAAGACGCGCGACGACGCGCTGGCCAAGGCCGGCAAGAGCGACGGCGTGCTGACCGACGCGCTGGGCGCGCTGGCCCAGCGCATGGAAGACCTGGCGACGACGCTGGCGGTCAAGAAGGCCTGAGCCCGAGGCGGCAGAAATTCCTGCCGGATTTGCCGAGAAAAGATGAAAATTTTTCATCGCCGGCGCCATTCCCGGCGGCCTGCGCCGTATGAAGCCTGCCTTGGGAGTGGTAGAGATTGCGAGCGGTGCCGGCGCGGCATGCCGGCGGCAGTCAAAGGGTAGGGACATGTCATGAGTCTTCGGATCAACGATATCGCGCCGGACTTCACGGCCGAAACCACGCAAGGGACGATCAGCTTCCATCAATGGATCGGCGATGGCTGGGCGGTGCTGTTCAGCCACCCGAAGAACTTCACCCCGGTCTGCACGACCGAGCTCGGCACCATGGCCGGGCTGGAGGGTGAGTTCAAAAAGCGCAACGTCAAGATCATCGGCATTTCCGTCGACCCGGTCGCCAGCCACGACAAGTGGCAGGCCGACATCAAGACGGCGACCGGCCAGGAGGTGAAATATCCGCTGATCGGCGACAAGGACCTCGCGGTCGCCAAGCTCTACGAGATGCTGCCGGCCGGCGCCGGCGAGAGCTCGGAAGGCCGCACGCCGGCCGACAACGCCACGGTGCGTTCGGTCTATGTCATCGGGCCGGACAAGAAGATCAAGCTGGTGCTGACCTATCCGATGACCACGGGCCGCAACTTCGACGAGATCCTGCGCGTCATCGATTCCATCCAGCTGACGGCCAAGCACCAGGTGGCGACGCCGGCGAACTGGAAACAGGGCGAGGATGTCATCATCACCGCCGCGGTCTCCAACGAGGACGCGATCAAGCGCTTCGGCGCCTTCGATACGATCCTGCCGTATCTGAGGAAGACCAAGCAGCCTTCGGCGTGAGCCCTTTTACTTCTCCCCGTGAACGGTGAGAAGGTGCCCGAAGGGCGGATGAGGGGCAGCGCCGCGTTCGGCTGTGATTGCGCCGAAACCTTCGTAGGTCGTTCTGAAAGGAAAACCTCGCGGCGTGGGCGCTGCCCCTCATTGTCCTGCCGGACATTTCTCCCCGTATAGTGACGGGGAGAAAGGGCTGGTTTCGCCGCCTTCGCCAAACAAAAAAGGCGGCGCCGGAGCGCCGCCTTTTCATTTATGCCTTCAGCTGGCTAAGCCGCCGGCTGCGCCTCGATGGTGCGCAGGGCCTGGGTCTGGCGCTTGGCTGCGGCCTTGACCGCGTCCTGCACCTTCTCGAAGGCGCGCACCTCGATCTGGCGCACGCGCTCGCGGCTGATGTCGAACTCGGCCGACAGCTCTTCCAGCGTCAGCGGCTCGTCGGCGAGGCGGCGCGCCTCGAAGATGCGCCGTTCGCGCTCGTTGAGCACGGAAAGGGCGCCCGACAGCATGGAGCGCCGGTTTTCCAGCTCGTCCTGCTCGATCAGCATCTCTTCCTGGCTTTCGTGGTCGTCGACCAGCCAGTCCTGCCATTCGCCGGACTCGCCCTCGCTGGCGCGGATCGGGGCATTGAGCGAAGCGTCGCCCGAGAGGCGGCGGTTCATCGACACCACTTCCGCCTCGGAGACGTTGAGGCGCGTGGCGATCTCGGCGATCTGCTCGGGCTTCAGGTCGCCATCGTCGAGCGCCTGGATCTTGCCCTTCACCTTGCGCAGATTGAAGAACAGGCGCTTCTGGTTGGCGGTGGTGCCCATCTTGACCAGGCTCCACGAGCGCAGGATGTACTCCTGGATCGAGGCCTTGATCCACCACATGGCATAGGTGGCGAGCCGGAAGCCGCGCTCCGGTTCGAATTTCTTGACGGCCTGCATCAGGCCGACATTGCCTTCCGAGATCACCTCGCCGATCGGCAGGCCGTAGCCGCGATAGCCCATGGCGATCTTGGCGACGAGCCGCAAATGGCTGGTGACGAGCTTGTGCGCGGCCGTGGTGTCCTCATGCTCGGCGTAACGCTTGGCGAGCATGTACTCTTCCTGCGGCTGAAGCATCGGAAAGCGACGGATTTCTTCCAGGTAGCGGCTGAGGCCGCCTTCGCCGGAAACGATACTGGGTAGTGACTGGGCCATGATAGCGCCCCCTCTCTATTGGAGTGATGCCCCCGAAACGCGGCGGGCATGTGACGCGAATGCCAATCGGCTCATCCGCGGCAACTGGTGTATATAGGAACAAAACCAGAAAAGACAGGCATTTGTTCAACACGAAACAGTGTGTCACGCTGAAGTGAACAACGCCAGTCAGGTTTTTTGATGGTTGGCTTGAAGCGTCTTGATGGCGGGCTCAGAGATTGCGAAAGCCGCCGACGAGTTCCTCCATGTCCCTCGGTATCGGCGCCTCGAACCTCATCGTTAGATGGGTAGCCGGGTGTCGGAATTCAAGCAGCCAAGCGTGCAGAGCTTGCCGCGGAAAGGCATTGACAGCGCCTTTCAGCGGTTCGGGCAACCGGTTTGCCTTGGTGCGGAAGGCCTGGCCGTAATCGGGATCGCCGACGACGGGATGCCCGATATGAGCCATGTGGACGCGGATCTGGTGGGTGCGGCCGGTCTCCAGCCGGCATTCGACCAGGCTTGCGGTGGCGAGGTCCTTCTGCCGCTCGCCGAAGCGCTCCATCACGCTAAAGTGCGTGACAGCGTGGCGGGCGTCGTCGCGGCCTAGCGGCACTACGGCGCGGCGCACGCGGTCGGCGGCGCGGCCGAGCGGCGCATCGACCGTGCCGGTCGGCCTCGACGGAATGCCCCAGACCAGCGCCAGATAGGCGCGTTCGAGGTCGCCGGTGCGGCCGTGGTCGGCAAAGGCCTCCGACAGCGCCTTGTGGGCGCGGTCGGTCTTGGCGACGACCATGACGCCGCTGGTCTCCTTGTCGAGACGATGAACGATGCCGGGCCGCCTGACGCCGCCAATGCCGGACAGGCTGTCGCCGCAATGGTGGATGAGCGCATTGACCAGCGTTCCGGTCCAGTTGCCGGCGCCGGGATGCACGACCAGTCCCGCCGGCTTGTTGATGACGATCAGCTCGTCGTCCTCATGGAGGATGTCGAGGGCGATCGCCTCGCCGCGGGGCTCGGCCGGCTCGGGCTCCGGCATCTCGATCGCTACCCGCTCGCCGGCGGACATCTTGCGCTTGGCCTCCTCGACGACCTTGCCGCCGATGCTGACCGCGCCCTGCCTGATCAGCATCTGCACGCGGCTGCGCGACATGTCAGGGCCGAGTTGGCCGGCCAGCCATTGGTCGAGGCGCTGGCCGACGGCATCGCCTCCTGCCTGCAGCACGATCGGGGCTGCCTCTATGAATTGCTGGGTCTCTTCGCTATGAGCGCTCATCGAAAGAAGGTTCCGGAATTTTTGCCATGGTCAGGCCGATTGCCGACGAAGACGAAGAAAAGCCGCTCGATCCCGGGGTCGAAAGCGTGCGGAAGAAACTCTTGCGCTTCATGGCCATCAATCTCGGCCTTTTGTTGCTTGCCCTTATGGTGGTGATCGGAGCGCTTGTCTACAAAGCGCGCAACGCGCCGCCCGCCGGCGCCCCGCTTGCCAGCGATATCCAGGTGCCGGCCGGCGAACCGTTGAGCGCCGACATCGTGCTGCCCGTCGGCGCCAAGGTGGTCAGCCAGTCGCTGTCCGGCAACCGCATCTCGATCGATGCCGAGCTTGCCGACGGCAGTCGCGCCATCTTCGTCTACGACATTGGCGAGCGCCGTCTCGTCGGCCGTTTCGCCATTCGCAACAAATGACGGGCTTTGCCGACAACCGCCGGGTGGCCACGGTGGCGATCGTGGTCAGGGACTATGACGAGGCAATTGCCTGGTATGTCGAGCGGGCGGGCTTCGTGCTCGCCGACGATGTCGACCCCGGCGGCGGCAAGCGCTGGGTCACCGTCGCGCCGGCGAACGGAAACGGCGCGCGGCTGCTGCTGGCCGAAGCATCCGACGCCGAGCAGGCAAGCCGCATCGGCGACCAGACCGGCGGCCGGGTCTTCCTCTTCCTCGAGACCGACGACTTTGCCCGCGACCACCAGGCGATGCTCGCAAACGGCGTCGAGTTCCGCGAAGCGCCCCGCTTCGAGGCCTATGGCACGGTGGCGGTGTTCGCCGATCTTTACGGCAATCTCTGGGACCTGATCGAGCCGAAACGACAGGGCTGAGCTCGACAGTTTTGGAATGTCAGCGAACGCGCCGAAACCCCAGTTGCTTTTTCCCAGCCGCCAGCCTATGTAGCCGGTTCTTGAGCGCGCCCATCGTCTAGCGGTCAGGACACCGCCCTCTCACGGCGGGAACAGGGGGTCGATTCCCCTTGGGCGTACCAAGCTTTTCAACGTCTTAGCTGGCCGCCTCCGCAAATCGTCTAATAACGGTCGAATAAGCCTTCCGAGGCGCCGGACGCACGGCGGGTGAACGCCACGCGAGTGCGCCTCAAGCGGTGGCCGCCAACTAAGCCCTGAAGGTTGGCTCCCAATCGTCGATCAGATCGTAGACCGGACCGAAGTCGAGGTACCGTTCGTCCAGCGTGCGTGCCAGACCGACTTCACCAGCGTCGCAGATTGCGGCCACCATGCTTTCGAGGCTTACCGCCCGGAATGGGAGCGCTTCGCTACCAGCGACATCCAGGTGGCACTGGTACGCTTCGATTGTCGTTCTGATCTCATGGTTGAGAGTTGGGAACACTACCGCGAACATCCCCCGATCGAAATGGTGGCGCTCGTACACCATCGATTGGCATAGGCAGTGTTCGGCGAAGAACTGCCTTAAAGGCGCGCGGTGCAACGCAGTGTCATCCGCATCAACAAAGAGCCGCGACCGCCGTGCGACCTCAAGATGTCTATCCTTCACCGGTGTGGCTGTCCCGGAATAGCATTCTGAGTATTTCAACTCGATGCCGATAAAGGCTGATCGATCATCGCCGTCAGTGTAGGCGACGAGAATGTCTAGCGCTGTGTGGTCGCCGATGTAGGAGTTGTCGCCTCTTCCCGGCGAGGTTTCGAAGAATATCCCGTTCACGGTCTTGGCATTGATTCCGAAGGCGCTCATGAGAACCGTCCTGGCCAGGGCAAGATCCAGTTTCAGGGGACCAAAGAGGTTGAAGACCAAAGCCGAGCTGCTGAGGAGATTTTCCCAAGCTCTGGTTTCGTCGATGAGTGCGCCACGCTCCCGATAGGCCAGTTCACGCCTCACCAACTTGGCGATGTCCGGTCGCAGATAATTCACTCCCGCTCTGGCTGCCGAATTATCCAGACGGCTCCCTAGTTTCCGGGTGCCCTCTGTCGCGTGCGAATAAACACCCACGGGAAACCCGTTGCGCCCTCGCCATATCGACTGGAGCAACCGCGCGCATGACTGGAAACGCGTGTCCAGGGGCTCATGGACGTCGAAGCGTTCAAGGACGTCGCGAGGTGGAATTGGAAGGCTGGGCTGATGGTAGGGGAGCATTTCGTATCCTTTTTGCCACATTACGCAAAGGATTCGCGGCTCGAAGGCACAAATTTACAGCAGTCGGTTATCTACCCCCCAGCCTGAACTCTATACGTCACGCACCGGCCTTCGGTGCGTGAGCAATAGGAGACCGGCGTGTCAGCCAAAACTAAGCCTTGCCCGTTCGATGATCGTCCCGCACCTGCCGAGTGGGCGGAAATGCGCGGTGGACCGCAAAACTTTCATCTCCCATTGGGCGGGATGCCTGTCACTTCCAAATGCAGCTTCTACATTTCCGGAGCTGAATTTTTCCGACTTTACGACGCGGTGCAGTATGCCAATTCCTGTGGTCGGCTGATGAACGCCGAACTCACGATCAGCTTTGACGGATCGGACGCCCGCAGCCAGGACTTCTTTCGTTCATTCCTGGCGAGATACCGCGCCTGGTGCGAGTATCGACAAATCCCGTGTGTGTACATCTACGTGTGGGAGCGGCCACCGAACACACGCCTTCATGCCCATCTTCAGTTGCACATACCAGATAATACCCAAGGCAAAGCAGTGGCTTGGGTAAGGCGAACTTTGGATTGCATCGATCCAACGTCCGGTGACCGGCTAGTGGCCGACAAAAAGCTGGCAGTTCGGAAAGCCATCGATGTTGTCAGCCAGTGGGCGTGGTTCCGATACATCGTCAAGGGGATAAACCCCCGTTTGGGCAATGAGAGCGTCGCTGACACCGAGATTTATCGATTTGCCCGCCACTTCGGAATAAAAGGGGTTGCCCAAGGGATCATTCCATTCAAGCGAACCGGCCGCTCGCTCCAAATTTCCGATCGGGCTCAACGGCTAGCGATGAAGCGAGGCGAATTCCACCGTGTCGGCATATTCGACTGGGATTCGACGTTTGAGGAGGCATGGTCGGACTTCTGGTACCGGCAATTCCTGGCCCGCAAAGAGCGGGCCGCCCCCTCCGCAATATCAAGCCTATTCTAGGCGTCTCCTTTTCTGCGTTTTCCCCTTCGGCACGGAAAACGCAGAAAAGCAGCGGTTCGAACACAGGTTGGCTTTCGTAAGCCGTTGTGAAGTCAGTTAAATATATCGGGCTTTATGGTATGCGCCGAGTTCCGGCGGCCGGCAGCCCTGTTTTCGAGGAATTCGATAAACGCCTTCACGCCTTTGGCTGCCTCTCGCGGTTGCCCGTCGACATAAAAGGTCCCTGTGCTCGGGTAGAAGTTCGCATCACCTACCTTCAGATGATTGGGGCCGCAGCGCACAACCCTCCGACCGGCACCGCTAGCCCATTTTTCGAGCGTGCGGGTTGCCTCGGCTATCCGGTCATTGATGGGATAATCTGACGTTGACATGGGTCCCTTTCCATTAGGCGAATTCCGCCATTTGCCTGACAGATTGTTCTTGATAGAGAAGATCCATTCGATAGTGGTTCAGTTGGTGCTGTCTTTAAGAGATGGTCGGTTTCCGTGCCCCTGATAACCGGCTGGCGAAACCCGGGGGTCTATCCCCCTAGCCCCGTCTTCCAGGGCGGCAAGCCAGGTCACAGCGCTCGACCACAATACCAGCCGCCGTTTGCCGATCTTCACGGACCGGAGGCGGCCCGCATTGATTTCTTGATAGGCAAGGGTCCGCCCAATTGATGCCCAATGACAAAACTGGTCGATCGTCATGGCGCCTCGGTCCGATGACGGGTGTGCTTCTGATGACATGGTTTGCTCCCTTAACTGGCGGATCCTCGCGGCCATAGGGAGTTGTGGGGTGCCTGTTAATACTGGCGCTTCTCGTGGGTAATGCTGCGGATCGTTCCTGGCCAAAAAATAGTCCCTAATTCGGCCGCACGCAGCCTCCCGTAAGCGGGAGCGGGGGCGCTGGTACTATCCCTCCGGAAAACGAAAACGCGCTGTGGCGGCTCCTCTTCAATTCTCCCCACTGCCACGTTACCCTGATGCGAGACGGGGGGAACAATGAAAACAACAACTGCTTTGCTGCTCTCGGGAGTAGTGCTGAGTGGATGTAACTGGCTGCGGGATGAACCTCAGCAGCAAGAAATGAGCCATTGCTTTTCGGTCACGCAGGGTGTGGGCCAACAGCCATATTCGCCCATACTGCTCGATGCATGTACTGGCCGCTCGTGGCTTCTGGTGAAAGCGAACAAGCCCGATGGAAGCTTCACCTATCAGTGGCTTGCGCTAGAGCGGTTCGACACGGCTAATCCCGCGCTGACTGCGAACTAAGGAAGGAAGATGCACCAGCCTAGCAGAGAGAGTTCAGAAGCAGTGAGGAGTAAAGCGATGTCGGACGACGGTCAGAGAAGGCCACATATCCGGCTTGCAGCCGAGAACGACCGAAAGTCGGTCGATAAGGCGCGGGCAAAATATGAAATCGAATGGCCCCTTCGGAAGCTGGCTGCGAATATCATGCGGGTGTCGCGCGGTGCTGGCGAGCCTTATAGCGTAATTCAGCAATGCATTGACGTGGTGAAGGGCGCCCAATCGTTCTGCGACAAATGCGGTGACTGGCCGGATGACATTGAGGTGCGAGAGGCACTCGATTTCCACGATCCGAGACTTCGAGACTACACCCTGCCGAATGACGAGCGATCATCAGCGATTGAAGACATAGTCGAGGGGGCGCTTCGCTTGGCGGCAGGTCGGTTGCTCAGACAGGATTTGCAAGAACGACACGGAGAGAAAGACCTGCTTGAGGGGGTTCGGCGGCTGGAGCACTATCACGCGGAATTGCGCGCGAAGTGGGATGCTGAAAGAAAGGCTGCGAGGGCCAAGCCGGCACCCCGCAGCAAGAAACTCATTCGCAAACCGAAGCTCTGAGGTACTTCGATCAATCGGCGTATTTCCCGCCCTTGGTCAGATCGACACCTACCGTGCGCATTACCGCCAGCGCACGGGTAGCTGGCGACGGCATTGTTTCCCATGTGCCACGAGGATCATCCGGCAAAGGAAAGTGGAACCAGCTCGACCGGGTGTTGCACGGAACGTAACGCAGCATCTCGTGCATATCTTGGCCTGGATAGATGTCACGCATCAGGTTCAAACGCTCGAAGTGCAGCCACTCGGAATAGGCAGCTAAGAGTTGGTCGCGTGGAATCTCTGACGTTGGTGCAGCCGCCGGTTCAGGAGAGGTGAATTTTGCGCCCTCGCCCGCCAGGCGCCGGATATCCTCGGCGATAGAGGCGTGCGCTGCGTTCGCGTTGTCATAATCCTCAAGCTTGAGCCTGTCGTTCGCCCTGAGCTTCACCATCATGCCGTCGATGGTTTGTGCGGGGACGGCGAAGATGCGCATCCCGACCTCCCACTCTTGATCGCAGGCGTCTTTGAACTCTGGTTCTCCGGTTTCATAGCCGAGGAGGCGGAGTTGCTCCTGGTGCTTATTTTTGAACTGAGCCCATTCGGCCTCCACCAGAGCACGCTCTTGGTCGCGCTGGTTCTGCCACTCTGCGACGGGTGCCGGCCGCCAAGTTCCCTCCTTCAGGTCTGCGACCGTGGCGTTCTGCAGTGCCGATTGATTCATCTGCCAGAGGTCCTCCGGCATTCCTGGCTGCTTTCGCTCCCACGCGTCGGGCGTAAGAGGCCTGGGGCCGGCAGCTCGTTCGGCTTTCTTGCTTCTGCGCGCTTGGGCCCGCTCGATCTTCTTCAGCCGCGCAGACGCCACTTCCATCTCGGCTTCGAGCCGGAACAACTCAGCATCGGGATGTTCGACGGCATTCGCGACGCTGGGGGACGGCGTTGGTCCTGCATGCGTTTCTCGTGCATTGACCACTGCTGCGAAGGCCGCCGTGGCCGCCGCTGAAGATGTGAGAAGGGTACGACGGTCTACGTGCTGGTTCATGAAACTCTCCTGTACAATGGGCTCGGTTTGGCTTTCCGCACGCGCATGCCAGGGCATCAGCACCTTACGAAAGAAGGCGCGAACGTGGGTGAAGCGCTGTGGATTGCGGGGGTAATCAGACATACCTTCGGCGGCTGTCTGAGCGTTGGTGTTCGACATTTCAATTTCTCCTCGTATTGGCGCTGGTGGCAGGTAACAATGCCTGGGGCCATGATCATGCACCCCAAGCGTAGGACGATCGCGCAAAGGCCATGCCGCGCGCTTCCATTTCGGCTTCCGTCTCGCTGATCCGGCGAACATGTTCGAGATAGAGCGAGAGTTCCCAAGGGAGGCGCTTGCGGCACTGCTCGACGAATGCCGGCCGATGTACAGGGATGTTCGGGAGGAGCAGTTCGTCAGCCTCGGCAATGACTTTCAGACTCTGCGTAACCATCCGAATTGTTTCGCCGACTTCCTGGCTGGAAATTCGCCAAGCATCTGCGACAAGGGGGCGGTACGCGTCTGTCGCCGGCGTGAGGTCAAGGGAAACCAGGGCTGTCATCAAAGCACCCGTTGCGCTAAATTGCCTACACGTGTATTCGTAACTACATACGTAGCGATCGTCAAGATATTTCGCTACGCCTGTATTCAAAATTGGAGATTTAGGTGCATGGCTGAGCTAACGCCCGAGGCAAACAGGGCTGCCCGAGCGATTTTAAAATGGTCGGTCCGCGAGTTGGCGGAGCATGCCGGAATCGCGTTTTCCACGGTCCATCGCTTCGAAACGACGGGGGCAGCGACAGACACCACAAAGGACAAGATCAAGGCGGCCTACCTGGCCCATAAGGTCGAAATCACCAATGGGGACGGCACGGGTGCCCGGCTTCTACGATGATCGAGACGATACTGGTCTGCCTTAGCTTGACGGCAGTGGATGGCGACACCGTCAAATGCGACGGGAGAAATATGAGGCTGCTGGGGCAAGGTGTCCCATACCAGAGAGGGATAGACACGCCTGAAATCACCCACGCTAAATGCAAGAAAGAGCTGAAACTTGCGCAGCTCGCGAAGAGCCGACTTCGCGAGCTTTTAAGGCAAGATGGGCTAACAGTCGTTTATTCAGGGTTCAACGATAAAACGCCACAGCAGCGCCCGCTGGTAGACATCTACGACTCGGACGGAAACGAGCTGGGTCAACGAATGTTGCGGGAGGGGTTCGCTCGCGAATGGAGGCCGAAGCACAAAAACAACTGGTGCGATTGACGCGCGCATCAAAGGCGTGTTGGGGCCACAAGGCTGGCTGCCTCTGGACCCCCGGTCCGAAATGCCCGCTCGGAAGCGTGTCCTTCATCCCCATGAATTTCATCAGATGCTACGCTTCCGGCAACTCAATCGCTTAACCAGCAGGGATCGCCGCGAGATCAAACCGTTCAACCATCAAGCCATTTACTTGACTGCCCATATCAGAACGAACACCATGCTACCTTCGCAAAAGGGGGGCTAAAGGTGACCAGGCTGCTTCGAACTTTTCTCTATTCTATGCTTGCTTTCGTTCTCTCATGCGCGCCTACATTCGCCCTTGATCTCTATAATATCACGAAGGAAACGCACGTTGTGCCGTTGTCGGGCGATATCGGCTCAAATGTAAAGCTTGGGTTGGGCCTAAATCTAGACGATCCCGACAGCCCTGTACCTGCTCCTCTCGGTCCATTTGCAGAACCCACAATGCCGAACGCTGCTAAGGTGCAGCAAGGACTTAAGCGGGACGAGATATTCAGCTCGACGACTGCTTTTATCGAGGATCAGACCGACTACGAATTAACTCATGTTCTGCGCGCAAACATGAAGGCGACGTTCGCGTTCGGTTCTGGGAACGTCGCGTTTGACTACGTAAAGCGGGTGACAGCATCGTCCGACGTGATCGTTGCGATCATCTCGCAGAGTATCACAAGTGCTCCTATCGACAGTCATTCAATAGTTTGGAAGGGCGCTCCAAGCTCCGAGCAAATCAGCAGCAGGGATGAGCGCCTTTTGCAGTTCGTCGCCGACTACGGCTCGCACTACGTACAGGCGATCCGATATGGGTACAAGGTTGCCATCTATGGTCGGAAGCAGAAGGGGACCGAAGCAGAGAGCCGTCAGTTCAAAGCTGCCTTCAAAGCTGCATTCGGTTCGGTATCAGGGGCAGGCAATGTCGCGGAAAGCGTCAAGACCGAACTCAGAGCAGCGAATGTTGAGTTGCGGGCTGAGGTTACCTCAGGCGGCCTGGAGCCTAGAGGCGCAACAACGTTCACATCTTTCGATCAAATCGCCCAATTCCTAGACGGGATACGAACCGGCAATGTGACACTCTACTCGGGGCCAATCGAGGTGACAGCGAAATCGTATTGGCACACGCTGCAGGGCTATCCGAAAACTAGAGCAGTCCTTGAGGCGAACATAGGCCGGGTCGAAGCGCCCTTCGGCGTGCCAAAAGGCACGGTCGTCGCGTGGAACCCGCCCCCCGAAGCGCTTCATAAGATTGGCGACGTCAAAGCTGATTTGATGTTGCCCGAGGGCTGGGCATTGTGTGACGGCACCCGAGGCACGCCAAATTTGACGGACAAGTTTATCCTTGGCAGTGCTCCGTTGCAGGTCGGAGAGACGGGTGGATCCGATACGCATACGCACACGACGACCGCAAGAATCGACAGCTTTGAGGAGGGCGGGCTCCATGTAAGTGGAGGCTCGCAGGGTGGGTACTGGCAGATTAAGGCGCATGCTGATACGTCAGCCACAACGGTACTGCCGCCCTACTACAGACTGGTCTACATTATGCGTCTATAGCCAGCCCAAGCGCTGACCTTTGGGCCGCAATCGTACGGACGATATCCTCCGAAGGAATTGAGGCAAATCCAATGCTTGGAGGTCTTCTAAACCGACTTAGTGAACACGACCAACCAATGTCATTTTTTCGCCAATGGCTTGATCGCCAAAAAGAGTTCCTGGACTTCGCGAAAACGCTGATCGAATGCTCGATTTTACTCGCGCTATTGCAGATTGCGGCGACGAAATTCCATTCAGGTCTCATATGGGTTTTGTGGCTGCTTCTCTATCTAGCGCTCTTTGGATACCTGACGGCCTATTTCCGGTTCCTCGGCATGCTTTTTGCCGAACGGATGGGGGACCGGGGATCTCCGCGACGAACGCTCCTTAGGATGGTGGGCCTGGCCGCTTTGCTATTCAACATGGCGTTGCCGTGGCTGATCACCCCAATTCTTGAACAGATGATCAACGCTGGGCTGGGCAGCTAGTGCCGGATCGGCACCGGTTAGCTACGGGCAAGGCGTCCAGCCCTTGCGTTGCTCTGGCGTCAATGCATGGTTCGTGAATTGCAGGTTTCGATCGTCGCGACCGGCAGCGCGGCATTCGTGGCAATAGATGATTTTCAGCAGATCCCAATGCAGACAGGGCTGGTCCGGGCCGAACCGTTTGACCAGGGCGGCTACGTCAAGAACCGCGCGGCGCTGACAGCCGAAGCAGTGAACCGATAAGCCTGTGCCGGCGGCCAGTTTGCCTCCCAAGGTGGCTTCTGAAAACGGATATTCCTTGCCCATGGCGATCCTCGTGCTGAAAAGGGTCGCCGCACCGATGAGGCATTTATTCCTGACACCCGCTGGCTTCAAGCCGATTCGTCGCGAAAATCTTTGAGCGAGGCATGACGCAACGTCTCCTCGCCCTTCAGGAATTTCACTCGGCCAACGAGGCCCGGCATCAGCCATTCGGCCTTCTGCTTCGCCAACCCCTTGGGTGGCGGCGCGCCGGTTTTGCCCTGCACGCGATCCCATAGCGCCTGACGCTTGTCGGCCCTGAACGTGACGAAGGCGCCGCCCATATAGCGGCCCTTGTCGGCCATGAGCACCATCGCGGGTTTACCCGCTTCGCGCTGCACGCCGATGATGTCCATCTCCTTCTCGACGTAGCACTTGATCTTGCGCCAATTCATGGTCGAGCCGGAGCGGTAGACGCTGTCCAGGCGCTTCGAGACGATGCCCTCAAGGTTCGCCTCGCAAGCGAGGTGGTAGACGGCGTCACCGGTGCCGGGCAGCGCCTCGCTGAACTGAATATGCCCGCCGGACGGGATCAGTGCCTGCAGCACCTCCCTGCGGTCCTGGAGCGGCATATCGCGAAGGTCATGGCGATTGAGGTGGAGAAGATCGAAAGCCACCAGGTAGAGGTCTTGCGGGCGCCTGGTGATGGCCGAACGCAAGGCATGGAAGTCGGACAGGCCGGCATCATTGGTGACGATCATCTCGCCTTCAATGATGAAGCTTTCGGCCTTCAGCTTTGCCGCTTCCTTGGCGATCGGGCGGTACTTGCTCGTCCAGTCGATGCCGGTCTTCGTATAGAGCCGGATGCCATCCTCGTCCTTGACAAGCTGGGTTCTGTAGCCGTCGAATTTCACCTCATGTGACCAGCCATCGCCCTTTGGAGGCTCTTCGACCAACTCGGGCTCCATTGGCTTGATGAAAGTGAGACGCAACGCACTACCCCAACAACAACGCGATTCAAGGCGCGGGCCGCAACCTTGTTCCGGAACATTTTAGCAAAATTGAATGTTTATTTGGTTATGGAGATGATGGACATCACCGAGTGCCGCGCAGCGCTCAAGCTTATCCGCGCCACGATCGAGGAGCATTGCCCGCCCGGCGTGCTGATGAGCGAGGAGCAGGTGAACGGCCACTATGGCCCGACGCTACTCGACGAAGCCGAGGCACTGTCGGTGGCGATTGTCGCCACGGTGGAGCGACTCTCTTTTGACGGCATACCGAAGCCGCCGGCCGCGAGCATCAAAACCTGAACGATGGCGCACGCTGAGTTTGCCAGAAGATAGACTTATCGTACGATCGGGTCGAGTACTGAACCGGCTTCCAGTCCAAACAGACGAGCATGGAGCTTGATGACCTCGCCTTCGGTGAGGCTTGCGACGCAATCCGCAGCGAACCTGGCACGGGTTATGTCAAAATCCTGAATGTAAGCTAGGCGGCTTGGGAGGAACTTAGGAGGGAAAATTTTGAGCCCTTTTAGCTCCGCTTCGTTTGAAACATAAAAGCAGTCAAAAAGGTCCCGAATTAGCAATCCTTGGCCATGTTGCTGTGCCAGAAGCGCCGGTGATGAGATAATATATTGGCGAGCAATCTGCTTCAGCAATTTCACTTCTGCTTCTCGATCGGGATCGATGACAACGCCAGAACTCCCTTTTGCGGGGTGAAGGCTAACGGCTTCCAGATATCGCGTGATTAGGTGCGAAGTCATATTGCGCAACGCTACCCGCTGAGTTCGGCTACCCTCATAGGGACGTTCCCGCACTTCTCCTATTCCGGTCAGGACGTCCTCCACGCGCCCGAATGCCTTCTTAAGGCGCCCTTCAGCGCTAGGTGGCGCCCCATGCCAGTTCCGTAGGGTGTTCCCTATCAATTCCTCCCCACCATCTCCGAAGATGCTTTCCCACGGGATTGCTCTGCAGCGATGAAATTCCTCCAGGTCGTGTACGGAATAGGCTATGTCGTCGGCCCAATCCATTAAGGCTGCTTCGGCGGTTTGCACGCCTTCGGGATGGAATGCTCGCGCGAACTCGAAGTCAGCTTGATCGCACCTGTAGGCGCCCCACTTCTTTTTTCGGTCTGGGTGCTCCTTCTCCCTGAACCACGGGTACTTCATGCACGCCGCCATCGTGGCTCGGGTCAAATCCAAGCCGGGACAGCTCTCGTACCTGACGCCAAGCATCGTAATGATGTGAAAGGTCTGAGCATTTCCTTCGAACCCTTCCTCATCACCGGCTGCGGTGACAAGCTGGTCCAGAGTACTCTCGCCTGCGTGTCCGAACGGGGGATGCCCTAGATCATGCGCCAATCCGGCTGCATCCACGACTTCGGGGTCTATGCCCAACTCATCGCAGGCGGCCCCAAATTTCTGCTGGCAGTATTGGGCTATGCGCTTGCCTACCTGAGCTACTTTAAAGGTATGTTGCTGGCGGGTGTGAAAAACATCCGCCTCGCCCGCGCGGACAACCTGCGTGACTCCAGCCAACCTCTGGAAGGCTGACGAGTACATAATCCGATCACGATCTCGTTCGAAATCGCGTCGCTGATCTCCTTTTGAGATGTTATGGCGCCGCTCTTGCCGATACTGCAGCGACCATATTGGCAATTTATGCAGCTTCCCGAACTAGCTGCATTTCGGAGCCCAGGCGCAATTGTCCTCGCTCCAGACACAATTGAAGCGCTCTTTGAATTTCACGCCTTTGATAGCCTTTTGCCCTAAGCTCGCTCATCAATTTTCGCACGCTAATGCCATCGTTGCGTGCCATTTCGAGCAGGTCGGCCCTTAGTTGATTGATATCCGACATTATCATCTCCCTCGAATCCGAACTTTCTCATACCGTGAAACGGTTTACAACCTATGCCGTTCCTGGATGACGGGCCTCGATTGATTTTAATACGTGCGAGGGCTGTCTTTGAAGGCAGCTACGGTCAGAAGCAGCGCTTTAACGGCCCGTCGTGCAGTCACCGCCTCACGGGTAAAACGCCCGTGCTTGTACATGCCATGAGCCGGGCCTCTGGGAGCTCCGCCACGACCCCCATGGAAGCGACAGACACGCTTTCCGCGCTCAGCAGGAGCCTTGCAACCTACGCCAGTCCTCTTGCTTGTCGCAGTGCATCGCGGGGCGGCATGAACCTTCGCAATCCGAGCAGTGAGTTGGTCCATGGGGTTATCGGCCATTTTCGTCTTGCTCCCCACCTCTGCCCCCCACATTGCCGACGATGGCTTGGGCGCCCTTTTGGACGTTGACCCGCTCGACATACACCCGCTGCTCGCCTTTGGAGCGATAGCGCTTCAGGGCCTCGACCTGAGCAACGAAGGTTCGGGACAGGCGATTTAGCGCCCGCTCGTGCACTTCCCTCATTTCGTGGGTCTTCGATCCACCCAGTCCAGCAGCTGTGTTCATGGTGGCCAGATGAATCGCTGCCATCTGCACTGCCAAGGTGGCCTCAATCTGGTCTTTCGGTTTCAGTCCATAGACCATGGACAGCGCATAGTTCAGTTGGCCCTCATCCAGATCGCCGCCCAACTGCGCCGCCTTAGCCAGAGCGTCGATCGTCCCGAGCGTGAACGTATTGCTGTCTGCAGCGATGGCTTCCGAGATAAGGTTATAGCCCGTGTCGATGTCGGGATGTTCGACGACGATGGAAGCCACGCGAGCGCCATTCTCGCGCGTGCTCATAGCTACCTTCATCTTCGGATTCGGCCGGCGACTGTCGCGGCGCTTCATGTATGCAGCCACGGCGCTCGCTTCGGCTGGAGTCGGCTCGTAGACCGTCGCGGGGAGGGCAACCGCTCCGCCGTCCTCCTTTGCCTTGTTCTTGCGCATTGGGACCACCGCCATGCCTAAACTCCTAGTGATGAACTACGGGGACTTGTGACTTGGCCTGCATCGCGAACACCCCGATGTCAGCCGCGACGTAATGCAGGAAGGTCTGGGCAAGCTGGAACAGCGCATCGGCCCGATCTGTATTGCCCAGGGAGCGGGCAACCTGAGAGGCGCCATGAAGACCGTGCGCGGCAGACAGGTAATCGAACATGGAATCCAACAAATGGCCGCCAGTCCGCTCCTCGGCCTGCGCCATCAGACGGCTGATCTTGTCGGAAACCTCGGGGTCGACGGGGAGGGAAGAAAGCCCGCGAACAATCTCTTTTGAGAACTCGTCAACCCAGTCATGCAGATCCGGAATTTTGCCCATCGTGAGCCTCGATTAATATAGCCCACCAACGCCATGGTCGATCGCATCGGCCGCACCTGGAGAGAGGCCTCGCATGCCGGCAGCAACGCCGCCAGGGGCTGGACCGGAAGGCCTGCCGGGGAAGCCGAGGCCGCCAACGGCATTGGCGGCGCGCATCGGCCCCTGAAACGTGTCCACGACATGCGTGTTGGCTAGGCTGTTGCCATTTCCGAGCAACCCGCTGAGCGGCGCTTTGCCCTGGGCGAGGTTCTTCCCGATAAGGCCACCAAGCAGACCGCCGACAGGACCGAGGGCGTAGGCACCCAATGCAGCGCCGGCCAAGGTTCCCGTCGCAGACTTGGCTTTGGCCCCGAACAATCCGCCTAAGCCTGGTGTTTGCGTCTGGTCTGGCTGCTGCCCGAGCGGGCCAGCAATATTCGATGGCTGTGCAGTTGGAACGCCCCCGAGTGCTGCCATCTGCGTCCCGTCCGGTGCGGTAGCGGTGACGGCACCGAATTTGTTGGTCGTATAGGTCGGGCCATAGGAGGTGGCCCTGGAAACCGTCGTTCCTGGCGTTGAAGTTTGCGCGGTGCCGATCGCTCCGCCATACACATCAGAGGGCGAGAGAGATGGCTGAGATGGTGCAGCAAGAGCCGGACGGCTCATGGCAGAGACGGCCACCTTCGGGGCGGGAGCCACTGTCGCCGGAACGCTGATCGTCGGCGCGGCTACGGTGGCTGCAGGCGCCACAGATGCAACAGATGGCGCTACAGCAGTGGGATCGAGCGACGGCGTAACAACGCCGGTGGATGGATCGAGCCCAAGCCTTTCGGCCAAGCTCGCCCTTTCATCCTGGGAGACGAAATTGCCAGGATTCGGAGCGTTGGCGATATTACCCGTATTCGTCTTCTCGTCCTGTGAGGTGAATGAAGTCGCCGGCGCAGTTGGTGCGGCCTGGGCTTGGGCAGCCTTGGCGACTGCCTGAGTGGCCTGCGCGGCGCGCATTGCATCAGCCGAAACCCCGGTTGTCACCGTTGCGCTGTTGCCTGCCGGAACACCCGTCGAAAAGTTAGGCGCCGCAGGCATACCAATGCCCCGAGGCGTGGCGAGCCCGCTGAAACTTGTCGGGGCCAAAGCTCCCATGCCGCTTGGTGCCGACATGGCGTCGAATGTCGGGCTGGGCGACAGAGCCCCAAAGGAAGGCGTAGCGGGGCCAAGGGGTGCTCTCTCGACATGCCCGATAGGCGCGCCGGGTGTCGTATCCGCCAACTGGCTATCAGGTCCGTAAGGGGTCGGCGCGGTGTTTGGTGTGCGCGGTGAGGTGGTATCCAGTGTGTCAGTCAGATTGCCCTGCTCGTCATATGCCTGTGCACCAGTATTTCCCTCGACAGCCTGCATCCCAGCAATGACTGCCGCTCGCTTTTCGGCAGGGATATCTTTTAGCTTCGTGTCGGGAGAAACGCCGGCTGCCGCTGCCACGGCTGCCACGTAGGCAGCGGTATTGTTCTCCTTCGGAGGGGCGTATTGGGCGATGGCCTCGCGGAGAGTGAGATTGGCATATCGCTTACTACCGAACATGAGGCTGGCCTGAGCCCTGGCGCCGGTGAGCCTCGAACCGAAAACGGCAAAGCGACCGTCAGTGCCGATCGATCCCATGCTATCGGCATAGGGACTGGCTTCGATATTCCCAGGGTTGTTGTTGCGAGTCGCGCGGTCACCATAGACCGTCTTGACGCCTGTTGGCGTCGTAACTCTCGTCCAACCCGGACCCGCCCCAACGACAGCACCGTAAGTAAGAGTCGCCATTGTTTAGCCTCGATTTCTACGCCATATTAGCTGCATGAAAACTTCGCTGGGCATTGCTGCCGGAATAATGGTCCTGTGGGCGCAAGCCGCTTTTGCTTTTGACGCCGCCAAGGTTACGCAAGACTACTATCGAGTCCGCCCAGCTTGCCGGATCGGAGAGATGAACGGCCAGGAACTCACCCAGAAGCAAGCCAATGAGCAATGCAAGGTCTTGGCTAAGCTCGGCAAGGCACTGAAGGCCAATGGGTATTGCTGGTATAAGCCCGAGCAGGAATGGCGCCAGTGCAAGTGAAGCAAATCGAATACGATTCGGCCGAGCCGCCGCGTGACCGCTCCGGAAACGGCGTCTATTTGGCAAACCTTGCTCTGCTTCTCGTCCTCTGGGTCTGGGCTCTCCACGCTGGTCTCGTGAATTGGCAGTCCATCGCGCTTGGTTTCTGGTCGGGAGCATTGCTTGCCACCTGGGCTATTGAGTTGACCGGGAACAAAGTCCCGCGTTGGATGCGTCACTAACGACCCTCGATCGCAGGGATGGCGCTGTTTCGCAGTAGTGCTGCAGCCAGTGCATTACGCGCAGGGTCCAGAGAGCCAGCCGCAACTTGATTTCCGAGATATCTCTGAATGGGTGCGCTCATCAGAGCGCGACCGGCGACATATGGGACGGCTGCGCCCGCGATAGCGCCAGGCAGGTTGCCTACCGCATACCCTAGACCAGCAGAACCAAGGGGGGCTCCCAGGTTCCGAACCGCCGAGCGTGCTGCCGTCCCCGAGTTCGGAAGCGGGGTAAGAACAGCTTGCCCAGCCTTTGCCAGGTCCGTGAAGTCGCTGGCACCTCGCGCGAAGCCGCCGCGATTGCCGGTGGATGCCGCCACGCGAAGTTGCGCCGGAGAGATTAGGCCAAGACCGGCATCTGAACCACCACCCGTCGAAGCGCGCTCCAGAACCTTGTAGTTCCCGTACTGGCGTCGAAGGGCTTTCCAAGCCCCCAAGTCGCGCGGGTTAACCGAGCGCTCCATGGCGTCGTCCAGGGAATCGCGAAGACCCTTGAAGGCCGCCTTGAGCGTTTGGTTGTTCGTCGTTTGCGCGGCGCGGGATAGGTCGGAGCGAATAGCTTGGTACTCAACGCCAGAGAGGCGTCCGCCGCCAGCCCTGACACGCTGCACGATATCGTCAACAAGGTTGTTGATGATGGGCTTTTGCTGCGTCTCCAACAGTCGCCCGTAACTGTTTAGGGTCCGGCCCAGATCCTGCGCGAGCTGCCGATCGGCAACGATCGTGTTTCGAGCGGAGAGGGCTTGGAACTGTTGCCCAAGACTTCCCTGGAGGTTTGCCAGATTGTCCGGCGTCGCGCGTCCAGAGCCGCCCGCCCGTCTCATAGCCGCGTTCGTAAAAGCATCGGCTTGGTTTTCCATCGCTGTTGCGGCGCGGGAACCCCCCAATTCGCTCTCGGCGTATCTAAGCATGTTGCTTCCGGTGCGCTGCCCCGCAGTAATCGGAACACCCTCCTGCAAAAGCGTCTGAACAGCGGCCTCGCGCTCGGGGGATGAAGCAAACGGGCTGATGAGCCGTCTCGCGCCCTGGCCGATAGTAGCGGCGACATATGGCGCTCCGATGCCGATCGCGCCCCCTAAGAAGGCGCCTGAAGCTGCGCCAGAGAGCCGGTCGCCCAGACCGCCGTTCGCGTTCCCGGCCCCATTCAATCCGCCATAGATAGCGCCATCGAGCGCACTGTTGGCCGCGACCCTTCCGAGCGTTGCGCCCGCCCGTGCTGCATTGGCCCCGAAGCCGGCGCCACCTGTTGCGATGCCCTGAGCAAGCCCGCCACCGATTTGACCGGCAAGATAGGAACCCGGATTGTCGGAGTGCGCGCGGTTGTCGTCTCGGCGCATGTAGGTGAGAATTTCGCCGCGCGGCAGACCGGTAAGAAGGCTTGTCGGGTAGGATGCCAGTTCATCGCCGAAGCCGAACGTCACCGCGTTGGCCGCGCCCATGGCCGCAGAGCCGGCGCGGCTGTAGGGGCCATTGGGAGTGAAGGCTGGGACGCCGACCGGCTCGCCCGTGTTCGGGTCGATCTGGGTGCGCGGTGCGCCGTTCTGAATGGCCTTGGCGCGCTCAATGCCGGCTTTCGCTCGGGCATTGACGGAATCCGCCGTATCCAGTCCGACCTTCGCATAAAACTGCTCGGCCGGCATATCCGCATAGAACTTCTGGTGCAGCGCGTCGGCAAGCTGTTTGTCCGTAAGATCCTGGTATTGAGGATACTGAGCGCGGATGGCCCCGATAGAGGTCTTCCTAGACGGCGGAAGCGATCTCGCTATCTCGTCAACCGTTGCGTCCTGCTGCTCGCGCGGAAGATTGAGGAAGCTTTGATCTACCGTGACTTTGTGGCCATTGATGGTGAGCGGAACGCCTTGGTCGGCGCCAAGGTTGAAATTGCGCACCTGATCGACGGTCACGCCTTCGGAGGCGATATAGCCGTCAATATCCTGCTCTGGTGCCCCTTGGGCGGCCATCTTGGCGACATTGTTCTTGATGCGCGAGAGATCGGGCATCACTGCAGGCGCGGCTGGGTTCTGCGGCATGGAGTAAAGCCCATCAGTATGGAGCCGTTTGGCTCACGAGTGAGTAGATAAGGGTTAGAGTCAGGGCGTTCGGCGCCGATGCCTTCGCCCAGATTTTCCGCGTTGTGGACTTCGCCACCAGCTTCAGAGGCGTATCGAAACCGATGGTGGTGGTTTCGTGTGCGCCGATCGTGCGTGAGAACAGCTCGCGGTCAGTGGAATCGACGGTCAGATAAACACTTACTTGTGTCGCCGAAGCGCCATCATTCACCACCAGGATGCTATGAACCTGGTAGCTATAAGTGCAGCCCTGGCTAAGGCTTAGCAGATCGGTTGGACCGGTTGTGGAAAGCACGACCGATACCGGCTCTTCTGGACCATGCCCTGCTGAGCCTTCACGCATACTGCAATTCCTTGCTCGCCACGACGGCATCCACCGCTTTCATGCGACCCTCACCGCCTCGCTAGCGATCTGCCGGATGAAGTCAGAGAGATTCAGGCCACGCTTAGCCGCGGCTTCGAGCATTGCCGCCTTCTCGTCGGCGTAAACTCGGACACGGATTCGGTCTGGCATTCCCACATTGGAGCGCATGAAATGATCCCTGGCTGACGTGGGCGAATTCTAGTCTTTATGTGCGTTGCTCACAACGCTGCTGGCACCAGAAAGAAAAACAATATCAGACATTTACAGACATTTTGCCCCGCTATTGCCCTTTAAGTTCTAGGTGCCGAACCGAGGACAAATACCGCTGGACTCTGGCGCTGGTAGCATCGCCCGATTGATAGAGCGCCAGCGCCTCCCCATCTCCCGCCAGGATGATCGCCAGGCCGACAGGGTCCACGCGCCAAGGCGCCTTCCGCCGCAGCTGCTTGCCAATGCCATCGCGCTTGCACCAGCGCACGATTGTTTCAGGCACAGTGCCGGCTCGGATTGCTGCGATTCTCACGCTGATCGGCCTTGGCCATGTTCTTTGAAGATCGAGCATCCCATCAACTCCTCTTGTCCTCTGTTCCGCCACTGTTTTCAGTGGGAGGCACTGCGCTGGATTGATAGGCACTGCCGGTGATGCCGCGCTCCGCTTTCCTCATAAGCCAGAGAACGCCAATGACGGCCTGAGCCTTCGCGATTTGCTCCGGTCTAAGGTCTGGGTCTTGGTATAGGTCTTGGTCTTGGTGTGTGGACACGCTGTCAGAGCATGTGCACAGGGTCACCACAGGGTGTGGACAGGGTGTCATCCTGCATTCCTCATCAATCGAGTGCTCATGAGCCGGGAGGTGTTGCCGATGGTCTCGGAAATCGATTTGGCCGTTCCGGCAGCGCGCGCAGCTTTAGCTGCCCTGGCTGCGGCCTCACGTTGGATTCGCAGCTCGTTTTCTTCTTCGAACGTGGCCAGCGCTTTCTCTCTAAGGCGATCGCAGGGAATGCTCTCCAGCCGGCGGCGCGTGCCTAGAGCATGGTCGTCGTTCGTCGGCGGATTGTGCTTGAACCAGCGCTCTATCAGGATGACGGCGGTGGCGGGATCGTGATCGATCAACCCCACCGAGACCAGCTCCTTGAGCACGCTGTCATATCCAGCTTCAGCCCAGCCGAGATCGGCGCAGGCATATCCTGGCGGGAGTTCGTAAACCCCCGCGCTGGTGACATGAGAATTGGTGAGGAGATAGAGGTACCCGACCTTTGCCTCGTCCGGCAGCTTGATGAAGCGCGGGGATCTCCAAACCATTGGTGAGACCTTGGTGAAAGTGCGGGCGCTCATTCGGGAGCTCCCCCACAAGCCGCGAACTCGCCGTAGTGCCTGACCTCTGCCTCAGCGCGAACCGAAACTGCCTCGTCGAACGTCTCGAATGTACCCAAGACAACGTTCTTGAGGTCCAGGCCTATGAACGCCTGCCATCGGCCGCCTGCGGTCTTGGTTACGCCAATCCGGCCGCTGCTGTTGCGCTGACCAGGGCGCCTGTTGCGCGCGTTCTGCGCTGGAGTTGCTTCGCGGAGGTTGTTCCACCGATTGTCGGCGCGCATCCCGTTGCGATGGTCGAGCAGATGCTTCGGCCATTTGCCGGTTTGCATAAGCCAGATCACGCGGTGAGCACGGTACAGGCGATAGTCGATCTCGACCTGAGTGTATCCTTCCGCCGTCCTGGTTCCGGCCAGGGCCCCGCGCTGGCAGCCCCTTGCTACCCGCCAGGTGAGTGCACCCGTTTCGGGATCGTAGAGGAGCAGCTCTCGTGCACGTTCAGCAGTAAGCGCAGGTGCCCTTTGCCGGCGCTGAGCTATCGTGGGTTTTGCCATCAGCGTACCCCCAGCCCTGCCAGACGGCAGACTTCGAACGCGGTCGCGGGGGGCACCCGAAAACGACTGGAAATAACAGCGATAGCGTAAGAGCCATCGTCGATCGCGATTGCCGTTTCGGGGTGATCAGTGTAGAAATGAGCCGCTACAGCTTTTCTAACTTCTACGGAGCCGCCGAGCCCTGCCAGGCCGGCGGCTTTGTCGTTGATATCCATGGCTGCACCTCACGATACAGCCGGCAGGTTTTCGATGTGACGGCGAAGGCTGTCCGCCAAGATCAGGGTACGCCGCCCCTCTTTCCTCGCCTCAATCTTCCGCGTCTTGATAAGCTCGTAGAGTTTCGTAGGCCCGAGCCCCGAAAGCTCGGAGGCATTCTTGATGGTGAGTGATATTGCCGTCATGTCGTTCGAGTTCCTTTCGCCGTTGTTCACCAGCGGGTGCGGTGAACATGGGGAAAGGATCAGCGATTTGACGGGGGCAAGTTACTGACAACACGGGACGATTGCGGCCAGTCGATGACGGCCAGAACTGGCCAGTTATGGCTGCCCTTGGCCGATTTTGGCCCTTTTGTCCTTACGGTATCGGCCCAGCGTTTTAGTGCTGGGCACCAGTTTTTTGCGGTCGCTCAGGAATTTGCGAACCGCATCTTCCCATCGAGCAACCGACAGACCCCTTAGCTCGTCTCCCAACTCAGAGACCGCGTAGTCTATGGCGTTGTAAAGGGCCGTCTGATTTTCGCCGTCGTCCGGCGATGGTGTGTTCAAGATTGGTCGCAGCCCTGATGAAAATCTGTCGGCTTCCATCGACGCAATCCACGCTTGAAGGCTGCTCAGTTCAATCTCGGCAGGGTAAGTCTCTTTGATGTAGAAGAACCCCCCAACCTTCATTAGTGTCGGGTCATTCGACAGGTCGGTAGTGCCACTGATGACGATCCGCCCCGCCTCGTCGTATTGCCCCCGACTTTGAATGCGATCGGCACCGCATGCGGCACGCAGAAGTGGCTTCGCTCTGAAATCGGTCAGGAAAAGTCGGCTGCGAGCGCGCTCGACAGCCTCTAAAAACGGAATCCACTCTTGCTTCACCGCGCACCTCGCGATGCACCTCGGGGGCTACAGGGAAACCGGGAGGTGCACCCCGGCTTTCGGCTGGCCGGCCTATCTCTGCAGTTTCGATCGGACCACCTCTTGAACCTTCTGAGGATTCCGATTTTGGGCCGATTGAGAACTTCTCATCCGCGCAACTTCGCTACCTTGCCGCGCTCACGATCGACTAGCGGCACTACCGCAGCAGCGGCCAGATCATCCAAGGCGTTGACAATTGCTGAAGCGTAGTGCCGCTCGATCATCTTGTCAGAGGTGTCATGGAGCTGCGCGACCAAACGCACAGGAAGAGCTGCGCGCAGGCACCGAACAATGGACGAGTGCCGCAAGGCATATGGAACTGTGGCGGTTGGCAGGCCTGCTCTCTTAACTATAGACGCCCAGGGGCGGGTCAGTTCGGTCGGCGATTTCCAGGAGCCCCGACTGTCCCGCACCCATTCCGGCTTGCTGCCCGGCTTTGCCTTCTCCTGCCGGTGTCGCCAGCGCTCCAAGAGAGGATCGGCAGGGCGCCTGCCAGCGATCGAAGGCCTCAGCGCTTCAATCACGTCGGCGCCGACACGCGTGGCGGTATGTGTGGCCCGCTTCTGGCCTCGCCCCTTGCGGGAGGTCGGGACCATCAATCGCGATTGCGCTGCCTGTACATCACCCACCAGCATTCGGCTGACTTGGGAGAAGCGAGCGCCGGTAGCGGCGAGCACCAGCACGATAAGGAACAAATCGCCGCTCCACCCCTCCTCTTCATCAATAGCCTTCGCGGCATCGATAATGCGCCGGATATCCGCGTCGGGCAGGGCAGCGCCGTCGCGAGCTGCGGCGGGCTCAGCTTCCCTCACCTTGAGGCCAAGCTTGATGGTCATTGGATATGTGGCCGGCAAGCGCTTCAACGTCCTGGGCGGCAGCCCATTTAGAGCCGCCCGGAAATCATTCACGATACGCCGCACCGTCGCGGTGGCGAGTTCGGCGCCCAAAGCTTCCCTCCACTCAGCCAGATCCTCGTCGGTCAACTCGTCGAGCCGCCGCGCCGCGATTGGATGGGAAAGCACATGCTGGCTCAGACGCCCCTTGGCATCGTCCGGTCTGGCGCCTTGCTGCTTCATGGCACGGGCCTTCCGGCCGGCCGCGTACGCCTCCACCACTTGACGCACAGTGGGTATCGGAGCCTTGCCAGCATCTTGCTGTTTCTGGCGCTGCTGCTCTACGTGTCGGGCAGCTTTGGACTTCGCTTGCTCAAAATTCAGCGTCTCAACGCCATCGGCTGCAATGCCGTCATCGGCCGCGCCCACACCTTCCTGCTTATAGCGGCCGTCAGGCAGTCGCCAGCGCACCAGCCAGCGGCCGGCCCGCTTGCCCTTCCGGTATCCGAGATGCACCTCTGCGCTGACTCCGCGCCAATGCACACCCTCGGATAAGCCTTTACGGGCGTTCGGGGTTGTAAGTGGTGCTTCGCGGAGCGTCTTGGACATGCGGGGCTGACTACTCGTCTAATATCCGTCAATTATACAGCCGCGTGCGACCGCGAACAATGGCGACGGCAATTCGGCCAACCCAGAATTAACAGGGAACAGATAAAAAACAAAGGCGGTCAATGGCGAACAGACCGCCCTAGATGACTACGCCCTCTCACGGCGGGAACAGGGGTTCGATTCCCCTTGGGCGTACCAAGCAATATCACGAGTTCGGTCATCAATCCCAAGGCGGTCATAGGACCTTTGGTGACTGCTACTTCAGCGCCCCGCAGGCGCGTTGATCTCAAGATGCGCGCCTCAATCTCGCCGTCTCGCACCATCGATCGGTCTGTTGCCTTGTTTGACCTCGCGCCGGTGCCCAAAATCGCTGCTATCATTTCCAGAGGCAAAGGCTCAGAGGGTCAGGTGTATCGGCCACTGGCGGATCGCCCCTGTTAGGTGGCCGGGGCAATTTTCGCGATGCTGGGAGGCAGCGGTGCAATGTCGAAAGTGAGCAGATGGTTTCGGGACAAAAAGATTTTCCTGGGCAGGCACCGATTGCCTGAACATGTCCGGGTCGGACGATACTCTCACAACCTAAGCAGCAGCTCCTTCCTCTATTGCACTGAGAAATCGCCGGTGATTATTGGCGCTTTCTGCGCGATAGCGCCGGGCGTGCTGTTTGTTTGCCAGGCAGATCATCCGACCGAGACTGCATCCAATTTCGGTTTGCAGAATCAGGTCCTGATGACGAAAACGATGGATCAGTATCTTCAGACGAAGGGGCCGATCGTCGTTGGCAATGACGTCTGGATTGGAGCCCGCGCCATAATCCTGTCAGGGGTCACCATCGGCGATGGCGCCGTTGTTGCCGCGGGGAGTGTGGTAACCAAGGATGTTCCGCCCTATGCGATTGCAGGTGGCAACCCGGCCAGGCTGATTAGATACCGTTTCTCGGACGAAACCATCAACGCGATGCAACGAATTCGTTGGTGGGACTGGCCGCTGGAAAAGCTGAAGCAAGAGAAGGCAGCCTTCGATCTGCCGGCTGAGCGGTTTGTCGAGCGCTTTGGTTAGTTGGCGGTGTGGCCAAAGAACTGCCGGCGATACTTTTTCCACCTCCATTCAATGCGTTTCCACCAGAGAGGCCTCTGCTTGCCGCCCTCGATCGACGTCGTGAACCGGCCGTTGTGCGTGCCTTGTTCTACGATAGGGCGCTCGAACCACAGTATGTCCGTACCGGTGGCCTTGTCGCAGTCATTTACCGCAATATCGATTGGAAGATTAAGTTCGTTTCGGTCGAACCAGTTGCATCGCGCTTGCGCGGCGGAGCGAGTCAAGATGTAGGAATCCGTGCAGCGACTATGGTTCGCAGGATAGAGCGATCTGCCCTTTGTCAGCTTGGACCTTGGCGTGTAGTAGTTGCCGCCATTGCCCAGATAAACGACCGCCTGTCTGGCGGCCGCAAGCTCCTGAAGCGCGTCCTCGAGGCGTGCGACGAAGTTGCGAGCCAGAAACACGTCATCCTCAAACACCAGGCAATACGGCAAGTCCGTGTTGAGGAATTCTCTCCAGATGCCAATGTGTTTGCGCGCCAGGGACACTTGCGCAGGTTTGAGAGCTGCCTGTCGATCCTCTGCGGAAAGATCGGCGACATCGTGGTCCAGATACCAGTGAACCGGGACACCGCGACGAGCAAACTCGCTGCGAATGTGCAGCTCCCGCTCCTCATATCCGGTTTTTACGTGACAGATGCGGCAAAAGACTTGGTTGGGAAACATCGATACCCCCGGGCATACGAAAACGGCGACTAACATTAGTGATTGCCCATCGACAAGTCACCGCGCTCGCACCCTTGAAACAAGCCCATGAGCTCGAAAGGGCCCTGTCGTCAACGCGACGGAGGCACGCACTTTCCAACGTGCACGGTCGGCGTTTCTGATCTGGCAGACGGAACCGCCTTCGCTTCTGGCGCGCAGGGCCCGATTGATTTAGCAT